>JAPLHZ010000310.1 GCA_026389365.1 Cyanobacteriota bacterium | reverse complement strand
GGCGGACATCCGGTAAATCGAGTGGAATGTGAATCTGATTCTCCATGAGGCCCCTCGCTTGCTGGCTAACATCTTGATTTTACAGCCAATCGATGAACGCTATATCTGGATACCGACCACGGCAATTCTAGGAGAACCGGATTTGAAGTACCTTGTAGGCCATCCTGAGAGCAGTAAAATGGCTATTATCAATCGATAGCCATGTCAGGCAATAAAAAAACTCTAGAAGCTATACTTTCCAGAGTTTTGATAGGGACAGTACAATTGTACTGTCTTGAATGTTTGCAAGTGTCTTCCGAGATTTCTTAAATACGGAAATACAGAAATACGTATTTACAGAAATAATGCAACCTAGTGATCAGGAAAATCTTGACACTGAAATAAAAAACCAACAGCGGCCCACTATTTTCTCTATTTGATTAAAATACTTCTGGCGGTGGGTGTTGTTTAATTGGAGTAGACATTCATATAAGACGTAAGATTATGCCATTCCCGCCAACACCTATGCGTACACAATTCGGAATCGTTCGCCGCTCAGAAACAGCGTCAGCGATTGCCCGTATGAACTCAGGTAACATTTCTGGCATGGGAGGATGGGGATGTTATGAAGGTTACCCACCTTCCATTGGAACAGTTGTCCAGTTTCCTGATGCCTACGGTGGTCCTGTCGTTGCAGAAGTTATTTGTGTTCACTGGGTATGTGAAGAATTGGAGCAGGATGATACAAAGTTTATCGAAACGCCAGAAAATAGAAAACTGGTAGCAACGATGCACGGACCTTACTGCGTAGCTCTGTGTGCTTATATTTCTGGTGATCGTTCTGACTTAAAAGACAGGTAGCGCTACTTTGGCGGAGGAATGGTTTGGTTGATTTTTATCGTGATCTTGGGTTTGAAAATATGGCTCAAGCTCAGCGACTGGCTAGCTTTAGTCTTAACACACTTAAACTTCTATTCAGAATGAAATAGCCCTGACGATCGACCTACTATCATCGTAGTTTTTTAGGGCCGACTGGGTGGCACTGTCGGGATAACTGCTGGCGTAGTTGGAGTGGGGGCAGGCGGTGCGAGAATAGCCGCAGAGGCTTTACAGGTCGCCACATCAGGAGTTTGGATTTGAACCGTGATGGTTTTGTACGCCGGGACTTTTAATAATTGCCCAATCACCAACTTAGCCCGATCGTTGGCCTGAGTCAGAATGCCTTTTTCGCAGGCCGCATCCGTAATTTTTAACAACGCTTTTTGCTGGGCCAAGGTTTGCAACTGTGGCGCAACATCTGGACCCAACCCCAAAGCCCCTCGGCTGTAGTCATAAACGCTCGATCGGCTCACATCAATTTTGCTATCCAACAACTTGGGCATCGGAAGGCGCACCGTCAACATATCACCCACCGCCTGCACATCCGTCAGCCCGATTTTGCTCAGGTCAATTCCTGCCCGCACTTCGCCATGGCCAATATAAAGCAACTTTGTCGAACCAATTATCAAGCCGCCCATGGTGGCATCTTGTTGCGTCGGAACCACGGCTTCCATAGTGAAAATTGCAGTGGTTAATTCACTAGAATCCTGAACTTGCTTCACCACAATGGATCTCACATCAATTTGGGGGGCAGGCTGAGGCTGCGTGGTCCAAGCCGTAATTTGTTTACGCAACCAATCCCCAGAAACGCCGATCGTCAACAAAATCACTAAGCCCAAAATAAAGGTACTAAGTGAGGTAATAAGTCCCAATGATTTAAACATAAGTCCCCAAATCGATCGATTTTCGGGTTTACTTACGCTCACCGTTTTGTAATTGGTTCGGGCGGGTCTGGAAGATCGCATGATAAATACTAGTGAAAAACAAAAGCCGTGGATGCAAGTGCATTGTAACTAAGTTCCTTGATCTTGAACGGTTTTAAGTTGCATAGAAGTTCATTAGGGCACCTCGATTAATTGATCTTGGCCTAATCCAAGTCTTAAATGAGACAGTCGCCGACGCGGATATGACGATGGCGGATGACCATAGACGGGAAATTGTCCATAGGAACCTCAGCAGCGGATAGGGTTAGTTCTTGTCTCACCTAATCTCATTAGACCTCCTGCGAAAGTCGAATAAAGTTGTACAATAGATATAAATTCAGCTAATTGAACGTGAGTTATAAACAAGCTAAGAATTTAGAGCCTGTAGAGTTCAAACGGTTGTGCGGCGTGACTCCAGCAACATTTGAG
>JAPLHZ010000359.1 GCA_026389365.1 Cyanobacteriota bacterium | reverse complement strand
GCGGACATCCGGTAAATCGAGTGGAATGTGAATCTGATTCTCCATGAGGCCCCTCGCTTGCTGGCTAACATCTTGATTTTACAGCCAATCGATGAACGCTATATCTGGATGCCGACCACGGCAATTCTAGGAGAACCAAAACTATCCGCCTCTGGAATGTCGCTACAGGTGACTGCATCGCTCTGTTTCAGCCTCACCAGCACTGGGTTTGGTCACTCGCTCACAGTTTGGATCATGACCTGCTTTTGAGCAGTAGTCAGGATGAAACTATCAAGGTGTGGCACCTTGAGACTGGCACCCACCTAAAAACACTGCGGTGTCCCCGTCCGTATGAGAGCACTCTCATTACAGAGGCAACGGGTTTGACCGAGGCAGAGAAAGTCACCCTTCAAGCCTTGGGTACGATCGATCGCCTGTCCCTCTTGAATTTCAACCAATTTTACGTCGTACTTGATTTTTCAAGAAAACCCAATAACTAACAGCTATAAATGCTGTGAGTATACAAGGGGCAAGGATAGCTGAGAACATAAACTCGGCAAACAGCAATGACCCCGCAACTCCACCAACAATAAAGCCTGAAATTAAAATGCAATACAGAACAATTCGTCTGGAATCTGTTTTTTGACCTCGAAACCAAAGCCCCAGTGCAACACCAAGATCTGTAAATAGACCTGAAACATGCGTAGTTCTTACCACTGCGCCACTATAGGTGCTAGTCATTGCATTTTGCAGACCGCAGGCGGCTGAAGCAAAGAACTGACCTAAAAGTGAGTCGTGATTCAGCATATACATAGACATGAATAATAATATCGACTCAGTCATGAGTGCTAGACTATATCGCCGACCAAGTTTTAGTGCCGTGTTACCAATAACTAAGCCACTATATGCGGCACCAATAATAAAACTCGCCATAATAAGCAACAAGTGAACAATTTCTTGTGTATTTGAATTCGCAATGGCTAATGAAAGAAATGTAGTAGTCCCGGTTAAGTGCGATACAGCTTGATGCTTAAAGGCCAAAAGACCAACAGCATTGATAAAGCCTGCATTTAATGCAAGAAGAAAGCCTCCGACCTCAACCCATTTTGGCAATTTATTTATCATTGGCCGACCCCTTGGCTAACGGCTTGCACGTCACCGGATGACTATAGGTTTACATTATAAGTGGCATGATCATTGATTATCTTTACTCATCAGATCATAACACTCAAGCTGTAACGTCTATATAGCGGTCCACTACGGGGAATCTTGGAGATCTAAAGAACTCAAAACCTTAAAGAAATAGACTCTTTGGGAAATCTCTTAAAACTAAGACGCTAAATGTATGGGCGGTGCAAGATTCGAACTAGCGACCTTCTGCGTGTAAAGCAGACACTCTACCACTGAGTTAACCGCCCGATGAAATTTAGTATAGCAGAGTAGATGACAAAGACGATCGATAAAATTGAGAATTTATCATTTGGCATTTTATTGATGCAGATTTTATTGATAGAGTACTAATACATTTATTCTATTACCCCCATGCCTTCTGGACGGACGCACGATAGCATTACGTTGTGGGGTCTCCCGGTTGTGACTGGGACCACTTGGCTTTGTACAGAAAATCCGACGGTGGCGATCGTGGTGGCGGGTTCCTACCTTTTTGCGGGATTGATGTTTGGGCCAGATTTAGATATCTATTCCCATCAATATAAGCGCTGGGGGTGGTTGCGGTGGCTATGGTTACCCTATCGAAAAATGTTGCGCCATCGATCGGTTTTTTCCCATGGTTTTTTGGTCGGGACGATCGGGCGCATTTTATATGTGGTGATGATTGGGGGGACGGCGACGGGATTTTGGATTTTGGGCTGGTCGCTTGCATTGCATTACCAAGGCGTTACCACTTGGGATCGGGCTGCATTTCCTCTAATGACAGGACTGATTGTCCCACTTTGGAAAAATCTGCAAACCCATTGGATTCTGTGGTTAGCAGTTTGGTTTGGGTTAGAAACGGGATCCATGAGTCACAGTATCAGTGATACCATTGGGTCCGCATGGAAACGATCGCAGCGCAAACGTCGATCGAACCGCGATCGTTAAATCTTTGTATGGTTATCCGATGAGTATTAAACCCAGTATTCAGCCCAATTTTCCGGCATCGAATCCCGATATTCTAAATGCCTTGAATACTTTGATGGAGGTTGTCGCGAAACTGAGAAACCCCGAGGTTGGTTGTCCCTGGGATTTGGCTCAAACTCAAGAAACATTAACCTCCTACATTCTTGAAGAAGCCTATGAAACCGTCGATGCGATTCGATCGCAGGATCAAGTGGCGATCGCGGATGAATTGGGCGATTTATTATTGCAAGTTGTATTGCAAGCTCAAGTGGCGAAGGATAATGGTCAATTTGATTTGGCGTTAGTGACTCAGAATATTACCGAAAAACTGATTCGTCGTCATCCCCATGTGTTTGCGGATGTAGTGGTAGCAGATGCAGATGAAGTGAATACTAATTGGGATGCGATTAAAGCTCAGGAAAATCCAGAGGAAGCACAACTTAGTGTGAAATTGAAAAAATATGCCCGATCGTTACCGCCATTAACAGCGGCGATGAAGATCTCAAAAAAGGCTGCTGGTGTTGGATTTGAATGGGATACGATTGAAGATGTTTGGGCTAAATTTTATGAGGAATTGGGCGAATTACAGACAGCGATCGCCGAGGAAAGCAAAGAGAACCAAGAAGGTGAATTGGGGGATTTGATGTTTAGTTTAATTCAAGTAGCGCGGTGGACGGGACTCGATCCGGTGGGGGGATTACAGGGGACGAACGATCGGTTTATTCAACGTCTGCAATTGATGGAAACCTTTGCCGATCGTCCGTTAGAATCTCATTCACTCTCTGAGCTAGAAACCCTATGGCAACGCGCAAAACAACAATTGAAAAGATGTTGAATGAAAAGATGTTGAAGTTCCTCTTAATTATCGACTACTCCCATTATCTGCAAGTCACTATCCGCACACCCTGTTAACACTCCCCCCGCTGCAACAATCTGTTGTAAGTATGCGATCGCATTTTCTGTAATCTGTTCTCCTGGCATCACGATCGGTATTCCGGGGGGATAGGGACAGATTAAATCAGCCGAAATAAGGCCGATCGCCTCACTAACAGTTACTAGTTTAGACGTTGCAAAAAAAGCATCTCGTGGCGATAGAACAATGGTTGGAATTTCTGTGAAAAGCTCATAGTTGAAAGAGTTAGGATCGGATTCTAAAATCATATCGTTTATCCGATCGCTGAGCTGTTTTAATCCCGTCAGAAGCCGATCGCAATCTGAGTCTGTGGTGCCGTGGGTGACGATAAAGGTCAAACTTTGAAGTCCCGGCAGTTCACAGGTGATGCCTAGTTCTTCGTGTAGGATTTGATCGGCTGTGAACCCGTCTATTCCAGAAATCAAAACTGTAATTCGTAATGGATCAAGTTCGTGAAATCCAGGGCGATGTGTGAATTCTAGCGTTGTGATATTAGCGATTTTATTGATTTCTGATCGTATTCTTTGTACCCGATCGATCGCTTCTCCTAACAGTAGTTCACCTTGAGTTGCCATTTGCATTCGTGCCATATCTAATGATGCAAGTAGTAAATAGCTTGGGCTTGTGGATTGAACGAGTTGTAATGATTTTGCTAAACGATCGACTGATACTCGATCGCCTTTCATATGCAGCATTGAGGCTTGAGTTAATGCCGAAAGTGTTTTGTGAGTGGATTGAATGACAATATCTGCGCCTGCTGATAAAGCTGCGATCGGTAAGGCGGGGTGAAACTGAAAATGTGCGCCGTGAGCTTCGTCTACAATCAAGGGTAGATCATACTGATGACTCAAATTTGCAATCGTAACGACATCACTACACACACCATAATACGTTGGGTTAACGATTAGAACTGCTTTAATTTTAGGATCGCTAGCCAAATGGGTTGCTATTGTGTCCACTGCAACCCCGTGAGCAATGCCTAATCGTTCATCGTACTGTGGCATCATGAACACTGGATTTGCACCTGAGAGAATCAATCCTGAAATTACCGATCGATGAACATTGCGCGGCACCAAAACAGAGTCGCCTGGATTACATACCGCCAAAATTGATACAATTACGCCAGCAGTTGAGCCATTGGTCAGGAAGAAAGTCCGATCGCTGCCCCAAGCTTCTGCGGCTAAGGTTTCGGCTTCTGCAATTACGCCATTTGGTGCAAACAAATTGTCGAGTTCTGGCAATTCGGGTAAATCAGCCTGAAATATGGCCTCGCCCCACCAAATTTTCAATTCAGGATCAATTCCTTGGCCTTTGTGATGACCGGGAGTATGAAATGGAACGTTGTCAGATTGGGCTGACGTGCGGAGACGATCGGCGATCGGTGTTTGATATTGGGCTGAATTCATGGGTGTTATGTAATCAATACTCCAGCAACCCGATCGTTATGGTATTTGGACTATTTGTAGTAGTTTCCGAAAACTTCTGTTTGATTTGACATGATGTTCCTCTGATTATGAAATAATTTTTTATCAGGATTGAGCACTATTCAAACTTTTAAGAACTCCCAAAAAAGTGAGCCTTCGGTGCCCAGAAATTGCATCAATCCCCATCGTACGTCATTAGGGGATTTTGCAAAGAGATTGAGCATTGCACCAATCAATTCTATAGTCGTTAATCTATCAGATAGAAATCCTGACCACTGCGGGGTTTTCAAGGCAAAAAATGTTTCAAAAAAATGATTGAGTTGTGCTTCATCAAACCGCATTAACTTTTCTAATCCAAACCGATAAAGATAATATTTTCGTAAACAATCGTCTGGCCAAAGCCCCTTCCATCCGGCCTGAGCAATTTCATAGGGAGATGCTGTTTCGGATTGAATTGCAGCAGCAATGGCGATGGCTAAGTCTGGTGCCCGTCGCAATTGTGCCCCAATGGAATACCCGGATGCTGGATGAACCATACTGGCCGCGCCCCCAAAGGCTACGATCGGTTGGTCAAAACTTGGCATTGGCAAATTCATTGGGAACAAACAGCGTTCAATATAGTGTTCTTCTAGGACTTCAATTCCTCGTGATTTAAGCCGACTTCGCAACCGCCGTTCTAGTAGATCAAACCCTAGCGCTGGAGCGGATGATAGTGATGTTTCTTCGACGAAATAAAGGCCATCGCCAAATCCCATGGCATACAGAAATGTTGGCGAATTCTGTTGGCGATCGGTTTCTGAAAGATGATCGCTCCTGAAGTCCATCAACACCATTTGATTGTCATTGACGGGGGGCAAACTGAACCGTCCCATAATGCCATAGGCGGCTTGATAGGCGATCGTAGGGTCACCTTTGCGTTTAATAAAAACAGGTTTGTGACCACTAGCATCCACGACAATCCGGGCTTTTAAAACATCTCCAGAGGTAAGGGTGACACTGGAATGCGTGGTTTGATGTTCAATTAATTTGGCATTACCTTTGACCCAAGAAACACCAAATTTTTCACAGATATCTAAAAAATGCTGTTGAAATTTTGTCTTGTCAAAAAAGCTATAGGTCCGCTCATGCTTAACTTCGCCCTTTGAGAAATAGGACATACAATCAGTCCAAGAATGCCCTAATAAGTGCGTCAAATTCAATGGTTCTAATTCATCACGCCAAATTCCATAGGTATTGGGCCAAATGGTATTGAGGGGTGTTGCAGTCAACCCTTGGACGTTTAATCCTTGCTCTGCTAATGCCGATGCAATAATTGTCCCGGCGGGTCCAGATCCGATGACCAATGCATCGAAAACCCTTGCATCATTTGCATCTAACACCCTCGGATTCTCCCACACAGCCTAGATTTTAGTAAATTATCCCATAAAATGCCACTTATTCTGATCGGGTTAAGCCCCTGTGTTACCCCTGTTAAGGTGATCTTTTGTACTATTGGTTCTTGAGGAGTCTTGCAGTAGACACATGAGGATGCTTGGAATCAAACTTCTTCTTGGTCGTCGGTTTCTTCGGTCCCCTGGTTGATTTATGAAATCGTTTGAGATT
>JAPLHZ010000024.1 GCA_026389365.1 Cyanobacteriota bacterium | reverse complement strand
GGGGCAACACTTCCGACAGAAGGGGTTCAAGGAGTTCCCATTCTTTATCGGTTAGACTGCTGGAATAGGCCATAGGACTGGTGGATATGAGGGTTTTACGCTGCTTTTAGGATACCCTAGAATGTCAAATAGGTTCTATAGAATCCCACAAAGGGCAACTCCTGATTTGAAAGTTTGCTACCCCATTGAATTCTTCCTGAGTACGCGTCCCAAGGATTTGACGACGAATAAAGCAAGAGAACAGAAGAGCCACATCAGGTTGGGTGCCGGGATAACGATCGAAGGCAATCTTGAAGGAATCCTGAGTGGCCGCCAACACATCCTCTCTTGTCGCAAAGGCCACCTGAACCTGGGTATCGATCGGAAGATTCGTGAGAAAATTGATTTCGCCTGTTTCACGATTGGAGCCAACAGGCAATCGTAAATAGAATTCGCCGCCCTCTTCAAAAATGGCCAACGGGAATTCAGGCGATGGTTCTAACCCTTGCAAATAGGAGTCATAGAGATCTGTCGCAGATTTATCATCTATTTTCACCACACTATTTGACGAGACTTCAGTGAGGGTTGCTACTTTGCCGATCGGTTGCCAGCCGTGGACAATCCCACAGGAAAATTGTAGGTCGCCGTATAGAAAAAGGAGTGTGACTGCATCGGTGAGTACTTCTCGACCAAAAAACTGATAGCTCGTTTGGAAGCGTTGCTGGTCAGCAGTTGCGCCCCCAAAAATGGGAAACCGATCGCCCAATACTTTTTTCAATCCCTCGACGACAGCATTAGAGTCGTAGCCAATCCCTTCAACGATCGTGAGACAAAGTTTTGGTGTTTCGGCGTTTTGACCTTTTCCATGCTCTACCGCTTCGGCAGCTCCCGCCATCGGGTCATGGGAAAGATTGCGCCCAAGGCCCGCTTGTATTTGAATATTGTCCGACCAAAACAGCGTGAGAACTAGAGAATCTTGACTAAATTGAAGCTTTGATGACATTTCGCCATCGGTAGTGCCGCCAATTAGGGCAATGTTGGGAAATTTAGCATGAATACGATCGAGAATCAGTTGATGATCGAAGTCAATGGCTGAAAGTAACAATGCGGCTATGGGAGCTGGAGTATCACTATCACATTGCGCTAGACATTGCTCAATAACCTCTGAAATGGCAGATTCCGAATCTGGATCATTGCTATGACCGATCGTAACTTTCAACATACTTTCAACATATATTTTCAGGCTATGCACAATTCAAACAGGAATATATCTGACCTAAAGTGTACCCAAACGCACCTACCAGAACACAAAGAAGACCCGGATGGTTTCCAGGTCTTTAAAATGAAGTTAATCAGAAATCAAGCTATACACTTGCTAAAATCTGGTCAAGATTCTTTGCCGTCTCAAAGAAGTAGGCTGCATTTTCTTCTGGCGTACCGGGAAGAATTCCATGACCTAAATTGAGGATATGGCCTTTGTTTCCAGCTTTCTTCACGGTGTCCAAAATTCGGGCACGAATGAATTCCTTGGAGCCAAATAATGCACCAGGATCCACATTTCCTTGAACAATCATATCGGGTCCGAGACGACGACGCGCATCGGCCATATCTACCGTCCAATCGACACTGACAATATCCACCCCTGTTTGGCCCATACGTTCAAGTACGCCCGCGCTGCCACTAATGTACATGACTAATGGCGTATCAGGATGGGTTTCTTTGACTTGACGGACGACGCGCTGTTGGTAAGGAAGGGCGAAGGTGTCGTAGTCAATAGGACTCAAGTTGCCCGCCCAGGAGTCAAACAGTTGGACCATTTGAGCACCAGAATCAATCTGGAACTTGACGTAGGTGGCGATCGAATCGGCGATTTTGCCTAGAAGAGTATGCAACAGTTCTGGCTCGGAGAAAGCCATGCGTTTGATATTGGAATAGTCTTTAGAGGATTTTCCTTCGATCGCATAGGCAGCCAAGGTCCAGGGCGACCCGACAAATCCGAGGACAGCCGATTTATTCCCCACTTCTTGCCGCAGAGTTTGCAACACTGTTTTAACAAAAGGCAGCGATTCTTCCGGGTTCAGGGGACGCAATGCATTAATTTGCTCGGCAGTCCGAATGGGAGGATCAATGATTGGTCCTTTGCTTTCGATGATGTCGAAGTCAATGCCCATACCGGGAAGCGGAGTCAAAATGTCGGAAAACATAATCACGCCATCGGGCTGAAAGGCGCGCCAAGGCTGAAGGGAAATTTCAATAGACAAATCAGGATTTTCCGATCGGTCTCTAAAGGATGGATATTTCTCACGCAAGTCGCGGTAGACCTTCATGTAGCGTCCAGCCTGCCGCATCATCCAGACGGGCGGGCGATCGAGAATTTCACCTTTCGTGGCTCGAAGGAGATATGGAATTTCGCCAGTCATGTCGTCCGCCTCTATAAAAACTGATATTCAACACTACATACAGAAGCTAGACTATCACTCCCATGAACGCGATCGGCATTGGCTGGTGGTTTGTAACGTTTTTGTAATTTTTGGGTTTATTGTGGGAATTCTTACAATCTAGCCATGAGAGTATTTTGGATTGGCCTATTTTTGGAGTGGAGCAAAGGGGGAAAAGGTGTAGTTGGAGCGCGTAAAATAAGGGGGGCGGTTTAGGTTTCTCGGTGGAACAACATGTATCACATTGGACTGCGTGGCCGACTATTTTTATCTCACATCGTTGTAATGATGATGGGGCTAGCCACTTTGCTAGTAGTGGGTCAGCTATATACCTCTCGGCTATTCATGGAGCATATTCAGACGTTAGAGTATAGGGGATTTCTGCTCTATTCCATTCGCGGAAAATTGCTCACCGGATTTGAATCGGCTTGGGGGCGAGGGGCGTTCTGGTCGGTTATTTTTGGTGGAAGTGCAGCGGCAGCGCTGAGTTATTTGCTATCAAAACGGATTATGCAGCCTTTACTTCAAATGCAACGGATTACCGCCAAATTTGCTGCTGGAGAAATGACCGCCCGAATGCCCATGAGTGATATTCCAGAACTAAACCGTTTTGCTGAAAGCTTTAACCGGATGGCTCTAGCGCTTGATAACGTCGAGCAACGCCGTCGAGAATTGGTCAGCGATCTGACCCACGAATTACGCACGCCCTTAACCATTGTGGAAGGCTATCTCGAAGGCTTAGCCGATGGAACGATCGATGCAAGTCCTGAAATTTACCAACGATTGAGCGGTGAAACCCAACGATTGAAACGACTGGTGAATGACTTACAAGAATTATCTAAAGCTGAAGCAGGGTATTTACCGATCGATGCCAAGAAGTTTGACTTGCGATCGCTTTTGAAAAAACTATACGATCGGTTTAGTAATCAATTAATTGAAAGTAAAAAACACTTAATTTTGTCTATTCCTAATGATATTCCCCGTGCTTACAGCGATCCTGAGCGGGTTGAACAAATTTTGGTAAATTTACTTGGGAATGCGTTGTGCTACACCTCGGAAGGGTCGGTGACAATGCGGGCTGAGGTGAAACAAGGAATGCTGTGGGTGTCCGTTATCGATACGGGAATTGGGATTTCAGAAGAAGATTTACCCCATATTTTTGAACGATTTTGGCGATCGGATCGATCGCGAAATCGAAAATCTGGCGGGACAGGCATTGGTCTTGCGATTACGAAACATCTAGTTGAATTACAGCAAGGCATAATTACCGTTGAAAGCATATTGGAGCAAGGCAGTACCTTTAGTTTTTCAATTCCGATCGCCCAGAAAACGATTATTCCAGAGAAGCGGGAAAGTAACTGATAATAAGGTTAGGCGAAATAGTAGAATGCTTGAAAATTGAGGTAATAGAATGCGTGCTGTGTTAATGGCGGGCGGATCAGGAACTCGGTTACGTCCTCTAACCTGTGACTTACCAAAGCCGATGGTGCCGATTCTAAATCGACCAATCGCAGAACACATCATCAATCTTCTCAAACGTCACGGCATTCGAGAAATCATTGCAACCCTCCATTACTTGCCTGATATTCTGCGCGACTATTTCCGCGAAGGAAGCGACTTCGGAGTCCAGATGACCTACGCCGTTGAAGAAGAAGCACCGCTTGGCACCGCAGGATGTGTGAAAAATGTAGAACAATTGCTGACCTCGACTTTTTTGGTCATCAGCGGAGACAGTTTGACCGATTTTGATCTGAGTGCTGCGATCGCATTTCATCGTCAAAAGAAATCTAAAGCCACATTAATTTTAAAACGGGTTGATAATCCGATCGAATTTGGGGTGGTGATTACGGATGATCAAGGTCGAATTCAACGTTTTCTCGAAAAACCTTCTAGCAGCGAACTTTTCTCTGACACCGTTAATACTGGAATTTATATTCTAGAACCAGACGTATTAGACTTACTTGAACCCTCCCAAGAAGCGGATTTCTCTAAAGATTTGTTTCCACAATTGCTCGAAAACAATGTCCCAATTTATGGCTATATTGCCGATGGCTATTGGTGCGATGTTGGGAATTTAGATACTTACCGGGAAGCTCAATATGCAGCTCTTGAAGGGCAAGTCTATTTGGAAAAAGCCTATGCCGAACGATCGCCTGGAGTATGGATGGGTAAGGATGTCGTCATTGATCCGAGTGCAGTATTAGAAACCCCAATTTTGATTGGGGATCATTGTCGAATTCAAGCCAGAACTCGGATTGAAGCAGGTACAGTTTTAGGGGACAATGTATCGATCGCGGAGAATGCTGTATTAAAACGCCCGATTATTTGGAATGGGGTGATGATTCAAGAAGACGTTCAATTGCGCGCTTGTGTTGTCGCGAGGGGATCCCGAATCAATCGGTTTGTGCAAATTTTAGAAGGGGCGGTAATTGGGCCATTGTGTACGATCGGCGAAGAAGCTTATATTCGTCCGAATGTACGGGTATGGCCCAGCAAAACCGTGGAACCGGGGGCAACCCTAAACACCAATCTAATTTGGGGCAATGCGGCACAGCGTAATCTATTTGGACAGCGCGGAGTGACAGGAGTCGCAAATGTAGATATTATTCCAGAATTTGCTGTGAAACTGGGTGCGGCCTATGGTTCAACCTTAAGCTTAGGATCTCAAGTCATGGTCTCACGGGATCAACGGGCAGCCTCTTGGATGATTTCCCGATCATTGATTTCGGGGTTAATGTCCGTTGGAGTCAATGTTCAAAACCTAGAAGCAACGGCAATTCCAGTGGCCCGATCGGTTGTTCCTATATTGGGCGTAGTCGGTGGAATGCATGTGCGAGTTGACCCAGAACGATCGAATTACATTCTGATTGAGTTTTATGATGAACGCGGAATCAATCTCTCAAAAGCGTCCGAGAAAAAGATTGAAAGCGCATTTTTCAAAGAAGATTTCCGCCGTGCAACTATTTCAGACATTGGTAACATCACACCAGTCGGACATGCACTTGAACTCTATAGTCGAGGATTTGAAAAAAATCTCAATCTCGTCGCATTGCAAAGCAGTGGAAGTAAAGTTGTGATTGATTACGCCTATGCTGTGTCGGGGGCCGTGTTACCGCAGCTTTTGGCAAAGTTTGGGTGTGATGCAGTGGTATTGAATGCCAGCCTGACTCAAAATCCGCCATCCTATCGCGATCGTGAGGCACTGTTAGGGCAGCTTGGGCAAGTCGTAGAAGCCCTAAAAGCAGCCTTTGGGGTGCAGGTGTCAGCGAATGGTGAGCAATTGATTGTGGTGGATGAAACGGGGATTCCAATTCGGGGTGAAACCTTGACGGCGCTGATGGTCGATTTGATGTTGACCGCCAATCCTCGGGCGAGTGTTGCAGTCCCAGTTCATGCGTCGAGTGCCGTCGAAGAGATTGCCCGTCGTCATGATGCAACTGTGGTCCGAACCCGCGCTAACCCGACGGCATTAATGGAAGCCTGCGATCGGGATTCAAGTATTGTGATGGCGGGCAGTGGGGGGATGGGGTTCATTTTTCCGCAATTGCATCCGGGATTTGATGCCATGTTTTGTATTGCTAAATTGATTGAATTAACGACATTGCAGCAACGTACTTTAGGCCAAATCAGAGCAGATTGTCCGCGTATCACCCATAAAACCTTTACTGTGCGCTGTCCTTGGTTTTTAAAAGGAACATTAATGCGTAATTTGGTGGAAACCCATCAAAAAGATGAGATTGAATTAACCGATGGTGTAAAGATTTTCAATCGACAACATGACAGTTGGATTTTGATTTTGCCCGATGCAAGTGAACCTAAAATTCATCTTTGTGGCAACAGTCGCGATCGGCTTTGGGTCGATGAAACATTACGAGAATACCGATCGAGAGTTCAGGAGTTTGTCACGCAACAACAGGGCATTGATGAAATGCGTGAATGGTAGGAAGTCAGGGCTATTTCATTCTCGTCTAGGCACTGATATGCTAGTCAACTAATCTCGCCTAAACTTGAGGGTTTCATGTCCGAACTCGCCATTGTCGAAGCCTTCTCAGCTTTGACTGATACAAGGCGTAGTGCGGGAAAACGCC
>JAPLHZ010000343.1 GCA_026389365.1 Cyanobacteriota bacterium | reverse complement strand
TTTACCCCCATATTCTCCAGACCTTAACCGTATTGAAAACTGTTGGGCTTGGCTGAAATCTCGTATCCGTAAACTCCTAAGGGATTCACCTAATCTTCATGATGCTATAGACTCCGTTCTTGCTCTTGCTGCGTCCTAACCTCACTGGCTATAGCTATACATAGCGTCGCAATCGTTAAAACGGCTAAACGTTTGACCAAAAATGACTTTTGCATGATAGTAATTAATTTCTGTGTAATTAATTGATCACAAATAATCTACTAAAACTTCACTAATCCTTCTCTTCTAAGGATGAAGTGCAGGAAATTTTAATCAGGCAAAGAATATCTCATAAGGGGTAAGATAGTCAAGAGGTTTTCTTGGTCGGTTAGGGCAACCACATAAGTTTCTAAATAAGTATTGAAACCTAATGTGAGACTATGTTTAAGTCGTTAAAGATACCATTTAGATAGTTGTTTGTCATCCTAGCCTGCCTTAAGGGGGTATTCTTAACTCCAACTTTGTTCTTTTGTTACAGGAAAGTAATTTTTATACTGAGCGATCGCCTAAAAATCACAACTCACAGGAATAGCGATCGCCTTTAGGAAATTGATTGTTAATGCGATCGCCACTTTCCCCTTCACCTCACCAAAAGCGATCGCCAAAAAAATTACGACTCACAGTAATGGCGATCGCCACTTCAAAAAAATCAAACAGCGATCGCATTCCCCATACCCAAAATTTATCTATCTAAACTTGAAATAATACCAAGATGATATAAGAGAAAAAGGAGAAAGAGGGTAAAAGAATGGCGGGAGTATACAGATTAGAAATAACTGAGAGTGAAGAAAAGCTAAAAGAGATGCTAGGTAAGCAAAAAACAGCATCAGACAAAGAGCGATTACAAGTATTGAATTTATAGCAGCCGACATGTTGTTTAGGACGTAGAATGGGAGTATAGTTCTCTAGAAGCCAGATATTTAGTTATAGTAAAAGCCTATAGTGACGACTTCCGACGAAAAGTGATCGAGGCTATTGAGTTAGACGGTCATAGTAAAGAATGTCGTCAGTGAACTGTTCAATATTAGCCGCAACACGATTGACCTATGGCTGAAATGCAAAGCAGAAACGGGAGATGTCAAATCCAGGCCTCATCGTTCATCGGGCAGTAATCATAAAATTACAGATTGGGATAAATTCCGCGCCTTTGTGCAGGAACATGGCGATAAAACGCAAGAGCAGATGGCCCAGCTTTGGGATGGCGAGATCGGCGACCGCACGATCTCCCGAGCCTTACAGAAAATAGGATTTACGCGAAAAAAAGACCTATGGATACGAAGAACGCGATGAAGTCGCCCGTCAAGCCTTTGTGAGCCAACTCGCCTCGAAGAAGCCCGAGTCTTTAGTCTATGCGGATGAAGCCGGAATGACAGTCGAGACGATTATGCCTACGCCTGGAGTGAGAAAGGAAAACGCTTCCAAGCGCTGAAGTCTGGACGTCGCCAAGGTCGAATCAATCTGATCGCGGCCCCTATTGTGATCATCAGTTGCTAGCACCGTTTACGATTGAAGGGGCGGTGAATCGCACGGTATTTGAAACCTGGATCGAAGCTTGTTTAATTCCAGTCCTGAAACAGGGACAGGGGTTGGTCATCGATAATGCAACGTTCCACAAAGGTGGACGGATTGAGCAATTGATTGAACAAGTCGGATGTCGAGTCCTATACCTGCCGGCTTATTCACCGGACTTGAATCCAATTGAGAAGTGTTGGTCTTGGATCAAGAGTCGTATTCGTCACTGTTTAAGTGACTTTAATACGTTGCGGGATGCCATGGAGCATGTCTTGAAAATGGCGTCCTAATCTATATGGCCGCTGCTATAAATAAAAAAATGCTTGAAGCTACACGCCTTCAAAAATCCCTCCAATCCCAACTCAACACCATCAACAAACTACCTGCCGCCCTCCTTCGGCAAGCCTTCAACGGAGAACTCTAATGGCACGCACAGCAACAAACAGAAACGGCAAAAACGGCGATCGCAAATTCGACACCCAACAATCCCTCGACAGCTACATAAAATCCATTTGCGACATCATGCGCCGTTCCAACTGCGCCGGAGCACTTCAATACGTGCCCGAAATCACCTGGATGCTCTTCCTCCGCATCCTCGACGAACAACAGCTCCAAGAAGCCGAACAAGCCGAAGCCATCGGCGCACCCTTCACCCCCATCCTCATCGCCCCCTACCGCTGGCACGACTGGGCAGCCCCCCACAGCGACGATTTTTTCCTCACCCGAGACGGACAAGCCCAAGGCTGGAAGCGCAAAGAACTCCAAGAAGGGGCAGTAGACGGCTTCTACCACTTTGTTAACTAAACTCCTTCCCTACCTCAAAACCCTCCACCTCGCCCCCAAAGCCACCCCCCGCCAAAAAGTCATCAGCCAAATCCTCTCCAGCATCGATCGCACCCGCATCGACACCGAACGCAACCTCCTCGACATCCTCGACCTAATCCACAAAATTAGCCAACAAAGCGTAGACAACACCAACATCTACACCCTCTCCCAGGTCTATGAAGGACTCCTTCTAAAAATGGGCGAAAAAGGCAACGACGGCGGACAATTCTTCACTCCCCGCATCGTCGTCCGCGCCATGATCGAAGCGATCGCCCCTAAAATTGGCGAGACTATCTATGATGCCGGATGCGGAACAGGCGAGTTTCTCGCCCAAGCCTACGAATATATGGCAGGACAAAACAACGCCAACATCACCACCGCCGAAGACTATCGACACCCTCAAAAACCGCACCTTCTACGGACGCGAAAAAGACAACGCTATCTACCCGATCGCCCTTGCCAACCTGGTCCTTCACGGCATCGACAATCCCCGCATCTGGCACGGCAACACCCTCAGCGGTGGAATCGCCTACGAAGGGCTATACAGCGGCGCACCCCCTCTATTCGATGTTGCCCTCATGAACCCTCCCTTCGGCGGCAAAGAAGGCAAAGAAGCCCAAGTCAACTTCTCTTATAAAACCAGCTCCACCCAAGTCCTCTTCGTCCAACACGTCCTCAACAGCCTCAAACCCCAGGGACGCTGTGGCATCGTCCTCGATGAAGGCATCCTCTTCCGCACCAATGAAACTGCCTTCGTCCAAACCAAATGCAAGCTCCTCGATGATGCCGATGTCTGGTGCATCGTCAGCCTTCCCGGTGGAGTCTTTACCAGCGCCGGGGCAGGTGTCAAAACCAACCTTGTCTTCTTCACCAAAGGCAACCCCACCGAGCGCATCTGGTACTACGACCTCAGCGATCTCAAGGTCAACAAAAAAAATCCCCTCACCTTGGAGCATTTCGCCGACTTCCTCAAGCTCCTCCCCACCAAAGCCGACAGCGATCGCAGTTGGACCGTCACCCGCGACGAAATCGAAGCCAAAAACTACGACCTCAAAGCCGTCAACCCCAACGCCAAAAGCAACGAAGACACCCGTACACCAGAGGAGCTACTAGCTGTGATTGAAGATGAGGACAAAAAGGTGAATCAGGCTCTAATGGCGCTGCGGAGAATGTAAAGAGTGAGTGCAACTACTCATCCGATCGCAGATGTCCTTTATAAAATGTAATTTTTCGCCAATCATCGGCTTCACTTTCTCGCAACATAATAGACCTCCTGCGAAAGTATCATGAAATCGTCTGTTCTAAAGATAAACTAAGCTCATAATTGTAAATCCCTGCAATTAAATTTAACCTTAATCCAAATCTCCTTCTCCTGTTTCGATACCTAGAAGAGAGTATT
>JAPLHZ010000259.1 GCA_026389365.1 Cyanobacteriota bacterium | reverse complement strand
TTGGCTCGGCCACAGACGACGAACAGACTCGTTAAGAAGGTGAGGAGAAAAGTCCGTTGCGGTTTGTGAAATGACCCACTGTGGTCAGTGCGTCCGTTAGAATATTCTGTAGGCTATCCATTGCACAGTCTCTGTTTTTTTTATTACTGTACTTTAAGCTTTGGATAGCTTTCTTCGCCACTACCTACGTTAAAAACTGTCCGGACTGTTGCACATCAATCATTTATTCAACATAATTAGTACTCACTATTTCCTTTAATGTCTATTATAGATCCATAGATCCGCTATCCGAATCTTAGGTTCATCGGCACTGGTCAGTTAAATCGTGAGGGAGTGAAAGGCCCGTAGTGAAAGCAACTCCAGCATGGAAAGCGATCGCCTAATAATCACGACTCATAGCAATAGCGATCGCCTTGAGAAGATAAATTGTTCATGCGATCGCCCAAAAAATCAAGACTCACAGGAATAGCGATCACAATACCGCAAACCTTCTAGCAGATAGATAATTGAGGCGATTGCCTAATCACGACTTACAGGAATAGCGATCGCCTTTAGGAGATTGATTGTTACTGCAATCCCGTTTGACTTAGAGTTATAATTAAAGACAATTTGTACTTAGGTTCAAAATTACAAAGCAATCGAGTGGGAACTGCACAATGGCATTAACTTTTCACAAGTCATCGTATGCCGACTTTCCATACGAGGCTCACAACATTGGCTATATCAAACCCAATAATTGGGATGATCTCGGTTATAAAACCTTATTTCTCCTCACAATCTTTGATGAGCGAGGTAATGGGCATACTATAGGTAATATTAAAATAGGCTTTGTTGGTCAAAATGGGGGATGGACTCAAGAGCGAATTCCAAAGCAATTTGATGCGTTGTCTGTAGATTTTTATTCTCTTGGTCAGGATGCTGATTACTACAAAAATATAGTAGAAAGACTTTCTCAAGAACTAGCAGTTAATGTTCTCACGGCTCTCCGCGATGTTGTACATAATTCTGATCGCCTTAAAATCGCTGAAAACGAACGTGCTTTTCGGTTTTCCTTGCTTAGGTCTGTGAACCGCACTTCTATTGACAATCAGTTCAGAAGAATTCTTCGTCATGAAGCCCAACTCACTGAATATAATTTCTTCTATAAAAAGGATGCTAATCCTGGTTATTCAGGAATAAGAGTCGAGTTTGAAGTTGAGCCAAATACTAAACCTTCTTCTAATATCCATATACTAATTGGTCGTAATGGAGTAGGGAAAACAACCCTGCTGAATAATATGGTTAATGCACTTCTTCCTAAGAAGGGTACGATAGAGGAAACTGGCTGTTTTTATACTCCATCACAATCGAATGGAACTACAACAATCAATGATGATTACTTTGCTGGTGTTGTTTCTGTTTCATTTAGTGCTTTTGATCCTTTTGCTCCTCCCGACGATCAGCCTAATGCTAATGCTGGAATGCGCTACTACTATGTAGGGTTAAAAAAGCGCTCGGATCAACAAGGTCAGGAGACTTTGGGTCTGAAAAATAAAGATGATTTGTGTAGCGATTTTACAAGCAGTCTAAAAATATGTTTTGCGTTAACAGCGAAGAAAGCCCGTTGGATAAATGCGGTTAAGACGTTAGAGTCAGATTTTAATTTTGCTGAAATGGATTTGTGTGACCTTAATAACGTATATGCGGCGGATCAATCCGACAATCAACAGACGTTTTCTGACAAAGCAATAGCACTTTTCCAACGAATGAGTTCAGGTCACGCCATTGTACTTTTAACCGTTACAAAACTGGTTGAAACGGTCGAAGAAAAAACCTTAGTTCTGCTTGATGAGCCTGAAAGCCATCTTCATCCACCATTATTATCAGCATTTACGCGAGCGTTATCTGATTTGCTGGTTAATCGTAATGGTGTAGCGATTATTGCCACCCATTCCCCAGTGGTGTTACAGGAAGTACCTAAATCCTACGTTTCGATACTCCGAAGAACTAGGCTTATTACAAAGGTTGATAGACCAGAAAGTGAGACATTTGCAGAGAATGTAGGGATTTTAACGCGAGAGGTTTTCGGATTAGAAGTTTCCAAATCTGGATTTCACCACTTATTAGCGAACTCTGTTGCTGAAGGAAAAAGCTACGAAGAAGTAGAACAAGAATATCAGGGTCAACTTGGTTTTGAGGGAAAAACTATTTTACGCTCAATGATAATGGTTAGAGATTCGCAATTGAGGGATATTGAGTGAGGGCTTTAACTATACCAACTTACGAACCCAAAATAGTGTACCAAGAATGTATCAATAGCATTCAAAAAGATTGTAATTTACGCGCCCGCCTCAATAAGGTAACTGACAAAATTGTTGATGCAGCAATGGATTATGAGCAAAAGGCTAAGGCTCAACTGCTTTATTCTATTCCCCAAAACGACTGCAATACCAGTGGCTATTTCATTCTCGTCTAGGCACTGATATGCTAGTCAACTAATCTCGCCTAAACTTGAGGGTTTCATGTCCGAACTCGCCATTGTCGAAGCCTTCTCAGCTTTGACTGATACAAGGCGTAGTGCGGGAAAACGCCATC
>JAPLHZ010000290.1 GCA_026389365.1 Cyanobacteriota bacterium | reverse complement strand
TTTTTAGTTGATATAAGACTCCATCTAGAAGTTCTCGTTTGGTCCAAGCCGGAGGTCTGGTTTGTTTTTTAGGGGGTAACACTTCCGACAGAAGGGGTTCAAGACGTTCCCATTCTTTATCGGTTAGACTGCTGGAATAGACCATAGGACTGGTGGATATGAGGGTTTTACGCTGCTTTTAGGATACCCTAGAATATCAAATAGATTCTATAGGCAGGATTATCGTCGTCTAGCTCGCGTTCTTCCCGCATTCCCTGAAGGATATCTGCAAAATAGGGATCATCTTTGAAAATTCCGAAAAAATCGGATAACGGACGCTCAGATTGTTGAGGCAGTGGTATCGATACCACCTCGATCGACTTCAATCGATCGTCCAACTGTTTTTGCATCAGTGCGATAACCTCTTCTCGGGTTTCAGCCACTGCTACACAATCCGGAAAGTCAGCCGATCGGGCGGAAATCTTACGATTGGCCCATGTTTCGAGAATTAAATTGATGGTTTGTGCCATGGATAAATATGGGTGATGAGTCTTCTCATAGTTTAGTGATAAATCAACCCGATCACCCCTCCCACGCATCCGTCAGCGCACTAGAAAGGCGATCGTGACTACTTGGCAAAAATGGTTTGAATTTTAGAGTAGATCCGATCGATCGCGTCAGACTTGAGAATCCCAAAGGACTTCACGACCAACGACTGTTCTAACGTATAAATCCGATCGGCCCGAACTCTACTGGTTTGTTTCAGCGTGCCGCTACTGAGATCAGCGCTAATCAATGGCAAACTGTGCGGTACGAGCGCCAGGTTAGACGTGACAGCAACGACAATGACATCTTTTGAGATACGGTTGTAGACGGTACTGGAAATGACGATCACGGGTCGGCGTTTTTGCGAAGATAAATCGGTAAAGGGAACTGGAATTAACACAAGTTCACCTTGACTAAGCATCATTCCAAACCTCATCATCGATCGCATTATCCCAAAAATCAAAGCTACTCATCGAAGCACTCATCAGATCACGATCGTCATCACGATCGTCCGGTAAGACCAACACAACAATTTTCTGCCCCGCTGCGAAAGGGACTTGTAGCTCGATATGTCCCTGAGCCTGGACTTCCACCTCATACTTAAGCAGTGTCTGGTTTTGAGTCACTTCCAGCATAAGGCCCCGTCAGAATGAATAAATGTTGCATCTATTGTAACGCAATCGCCTCTCCCGCTCATCCGTCAGCGCACTAGAAAGGCGATCGCCAATGCGCCGATCGGTTTCCTACTGGAACCAGAATATTTCCTGCTCGTCCATCGATCGGGGCATAAATAAATCTTTGTGTAAGATGCTAGGGCTTCAGCATTGTTTAAAGCCCCATCATCTGTCGTGACGATCGCTTGGGCGGTCTCGATCGCGGAACTATCCCTATGTACCAGTCAATCATCCCGATTCTTTAATCAAACATTAAACTAGATTCAATCCTGCACATACTCATCTCCCGAATATAAACATATCTCTGCCCGAACAAACTCCCGCCCCAAATATGCTGCATGTTCTAATCGCGAAATCACATCGTTCTCTGGTTTCTCAAAAATCTCAACACAAAGAGCTTTTGCAGTTCGTCCCTGAAATTGAAGTACCGATCGCCGTATAACCTTTCCCACACAAGGCAATGGCTCCCCCGTTTCCGGGTCACAAGCAATGCCTTGATCATCAATAGTATTACTATACAAATCTGCACAAATCAAACCTTGATCCCGATCGAGATAAATCAAAAAATAGCCCTTTTTATCGAGTTCAATAAACCTGTTGGAAAGTTTAGTGTCGATTCTCTGGGCTGCCTCAAATGAAATAGGAGTCATTGAATCTTGAATAATAGTCACGAAAACACCTCGAAAATATAATTTGTTCTTCAGCCGCTATACATTCTCATCCAAAGCGATCGGCACGACCTTAAAAGGTAAGTCTTCATTCACCGCCTCAATTTCCTGTTGTTCCATGGCATTAATCCGATCGATATTGTTTCGTAAAATATGGGACAGTTGCGGATCATAAAAACGATGCAAGGAATAGTTCACCACTGCCGGAAAACCACGCCGCTTCTTGTGTCTCCCGCCTGCACCCGGATCAAATTGACGAATACCGTTTTGAATTGCCCACTCGATCGGCTGATAGTAACAGGCTTCAAAATGTAACGAATCAACCTCTACTGTTGAACCCCAATACCGACCATATAACCGATCGCCATCTCTCAAACAAAAGGACATGCCCACAGGATTATGATCATCAGACTCAGTATAGGCCGCAAAGAAAACAACCCGATGTCGCCAAATTAAATCTAAATGTTCAAAAAATGCTTGGGTTAAATATTTACTGCCCCACCAACCAAATTTATCACAGGTATCCGCGTAAAATTCATACATTCGCTTAAATAAATGGGATGGAATTTCATCCCCAGTCCAAACTTTAAAATGTATTCCAGATTCGACAATAGACTTACGTTCTCGCTTTATATTACGTCTTTGATTTGAATTAAATGATTTGAGATAATCATCAAAATTTTTGTAATTATTATTCCCCCAAATATAGCCATGGTGTTGCCAAATGCTGAAGCCGAGTGACTCTAGTTGCGATCGCCAAGCCGGATCAACATACAAAAAATTGCAGCCTGAAAGCTGATTACGAACACAAAATTGATCGATGACATTAATCATCATCTTAGTCAGCATCATCTCATCTTCAGATTCATGAATCAAAAAACGATAGCCTTCTGCTGGAGTAAAGGGCGACATTCCCAATAACTTCGGATAATAGTCCCGGCCCAACCGCTCGGAAAGCTCAGCCCATTGATTGTCGAATACAAACTCGCCATAACTATGCCCTTTCACATACAAAGGAGCCACCGCCACCAGTTGTCCGTCCTTACGCACAATCAAATGATTCGGCAACCAACCTGTATTTGCCGTCGTGCTGCCGGACGTTTCCATATTCCGCAACCAGGCCCAAGTCAAAAACGGGGTCGCCAGCTTCGTGGCCATGGCATCCCACTCCTCCACTGAGACCTGTGCAAGACTATTCACCCAAGCGACTTCATATTGCATCATCGTCTCTAATCCCTAATTCATCTGCTCCCCTACTAGCTTAGTAGACAGAACCCAAATCGGGAAAGCACCTAGTCTATATAATTTAAAATAACCTCCATTCAATCGCCACCATGCTATCCAAAACCCTTGCGCAGTCGATCGCACACCATATTACCAACACCATTGGACAAAGCTTCGAGATTAGAAAAAGTCAAGTCCTCCACGGGGGGGACATTAATCAAGCGTATAAAATTGCAGACCACGATCGTACCTATTTTGTCAAGATCAATCAATCCGATCGGCGAACTATGTTTGAAGCAGAGCTGGAGGGTCTGAACCAAATTGCCAATACCCACACCATTCGGGTGCCAAAACCTATTTGTACTGGAATTTCTACAGGAACAGCCGAGGACTATTCTTATTTAGTATTAGAGTATTTGCCGATCGTCGCACTTACTGAAACAACGCGCTATGAACTGGGAATCAAGCTAGCTGAACTTCATTTGGTTTCAGGGTCAACAGCATTTGGTTTAGGTATTGACAATACGATCGGCACAACCGCTCAACCTAATCCCTGGACTGCAAATTGGATCGAATTTTGGCGCGATATACGTATTAAACACCAACTTAATCTCGCAATTCAAAAAGGTGCAAACTTTATCTATGCGAATCAACTACTTGATGCAATTCCTACAATACTCAAAGACCATTCACCAAAACCATCCTTAGTCCATGGAGACCTTTGGTGTGGAAATATAGGAGCATTGGCCACGGAAGAAGTGGTGATATTCGATCCGGCAGTCTATTGGGGCGATCGAGAAGTGGATTTGGCAATGACAGAATTGTTTGGTGGATTTGGTTCAACATTTTACCGAGGGTATGAATCAATTTACCCGATCATCCCTGGATTTGCTAAACGAAAAATTCTTTATAATCTGTATCACATTCTAAATCATTATAATTTGTTTGGCGGTAGCTATGAGGGACAAGCCGATCGAATGATGGCATCACTCTTAAATTGAGGGGATTTCAAATTGTGGGAATTCTTCAGGATTCGGTTGCCATTGACATTGTTTGAAGTTCACCCGGCCTGATTGATTAAATTCAACGCCCTCAGATTCTAAAAGCGATCGTTGTAAATAATCATTCCCCTCACGAAATGGAGATTCAGAGATTTCCCCTTTTGCATTGATCACCCGATGCCACGGCACATCTGCATCCGGTGCAACCCGAAATAAGGCATAGCCCACAACCCTGGCTTTGCGCTGCATTCCCGTCAAATTTGCAATCTGACCATAGGTCGCTACTTTTCCATAGGGGACACGCTTTACGGTTTCATAGATTTGTTTATAGGTATTCATGTCTTACTCCATCAATCGCTGTGCTAAATCCAAATCAAAGAATGTCGCATCCCCAATCAAGTCTCTAGCCTTTCCACCCGTCACCTGAAATGGATTCTCCGCATCCCCCAATCCGTCAATCACTAAAGCTGCCGATCGAAATTCTTGTCCTCGCGTATAGTCATTCCAAGTCACAACGGTCTTCAGTCCTGCCGCAGTCGCCGATCGTAATCCCTGCTGAGAATCTTCCACAACCAAACAGGTTTCGGGATTAAGTTCTAATTCACGAATCACATGCAAATAAATATCAGGCGCTGGTTTTTTTGCTGGAACAATGTCCCCCGCTGCAATCAAATCAAACCATTCTGGACTATTCATATCCAAAGCCGTTTGCAATAATGTCATTACACTGCCAACAGAACTCGTCGTTGCGATCGCCAGCTTCACGCCCGATTCCCGAGCGTCTTGAATCAACCGCCGAATTCCAGGCCGCAATCCAATTGAACCATCTAAAACCAATTGACGATAAAAATCTTGTTTCAATGCATGTAATTCCGACGCAAATGTATTCATATCTGTGGGCGATCGGAAATTGGGCATAAACCGATCGGCATAATAGGCAATCCGCTCCTTACCACCCGCCACATCCAAGAGCTTGCCATATTGCTGCACCGTCCACATCCACCCCAATCCCTTCGCCGCAAATGCCCGATTAAATGCCACTCGATGACCATCTCGCTCGGTTTCGGCCAACGTCCCATCCACATCAAAAATTAATGCGCCTAACTTCTTCATAATTTGAGAACTTATTTCAGATCATATTTCTTAATATATCTATTTTACAGTCTTTAGTCCCAATGAATAGTCTAAAGCATTTTGTGTAAAAACACTGACGACAAAGAGTGGGAAGTATGTGTGGAAAATCACATCCCTACAATAGAACAATCATAGAGAAATAATCCTGATGAAGAACCGGAATCCCTGTAGATAGAGGTGAAGGTGTATTTATCAAACGCGGAAATCCATCCATAGCATTAAACTCGCTCTACGGAATTTCGACCCAAAGACTCATCAGGGAAGCAAAATTAGAATGAAAAACGAAAAGTGGCTCGATGTAACGGAATATGCACTCCTCGCGGGATCTGGCCTGGGTTCGATCGCATCCATTGCCACCCAACAAATTGCCTACATCGCTGCCCCTGTCTCGTTTCTCATGATGTTAAACATGGTCAACCGTCAACGTATGGATCAAAATGTCTTGAAGAAAAGCCAAGAGCAAATTACCCAAGTCGATATCCGTGTCAACCGTCAGCTTGAAGTTATCGATCGGCGAATTCAAGGCTTACCAAGCTTTTGGGATCTGGCCAGTCTGCGCAAGACGTTAATGCAAAAAAATCGTGCCAATCTAAGTCGTCTCCACAGCCAATTAGATCAACGCCTCAGCGCCATTGAAGCTCAAGATGTCAGCGAAATTAAAACTGATATGAATCATATGCAGGTGCAACAATCCCGCATTTTAGAATCGCTTGATCGGATTACCGGAACCCTTCAACGCAGTGTATCCATCGAACAACTCCGAGAAACAGATGGCACCCTGAAACAACTGCAAGGCCGCGTCAATAACATGCAAACCGGACTCGAAGACATCAGCCGTACTCACAAGCCCAGCACATTGCGAATGCTGCAAGGCCAAATTGACTATATCAACCGTCGATTTAACGCCCTGCCCAATCCAATCGACTCCGCCAGCCTCAAACAAGATGTCGAAGGCATGATGCAATTGGTAAGCGAACTGGTGCCCCGTCGGGAAATGAGGCGTTTGATTGAAGAACTCGAACAGTTTCGTCATCGGGTGAACCATTTGGACGAATCCGTTGCCCCGTTGCGTGTCACCACCAAAATTTTGCGCCAACAAGTCACAACCCTCACAAGCTTTATTGACGATAACCGCAATAACAACGATGTCGCATCTCACAACCAATCGATGAATCCCGATATATCAGAGAAGTTTGCGAAGCTAACTGAAACAGTAATTCAACTTCAACAGCAGCTTGATGCAAAGGAAAGTAATCCGACTGACGAGGATGTACTCGGATTTCAAACCCAACTGGAAGCCTTAATCGAAACTCATCTCACGCCTCTCAAAGGCGAACTCGACGGTATCCAAACCCTCACCCAAACTCTGGAACAACAACAGCAACAGCTCCATGGCTGGATAAATCGTTTGCCCGAAATGCTAGATTTCAGTGCGCTTCGTAATCAAATGAAATTCCTGGGCGATCGGCTCGATCAACAGGATATTTACCTTGAAGATTTGGGTAGCCAAGTGGTGGCGATCGCGGAGGGCCAAGGAGATTTAGTTCCCTACCAATTGATCTTTGATGTGCAACCGGGCGATGTGGAAACGTCTCATTCGTCCAATAGTCGAATTTTGCTAGAGCAAGCGTTAAAGAATGCTCAATCTCATCTCATATTGGTGTTTCCACGGGGCGATGGTGCGGTGCTTGATACTGTCATGCTTCAGAAATTTCGCATATTTCTCGATCGGGGCGGAAAGCTGGATGTGGGCATTGGTCATTTAGGTGAAACCCAATCAACTCATCAGCCGCGCTACATTCACCAACGCCGCAATCATTCAAGTAACAAGTCTTTTCTACAACGTTTACTCACCCAGTTCACTCAACTCAATCAAAAGTACAAAAACCAATTTCGCTTTAAAGTCTTGGGAACCGATGAAAACTTCCTCGTATGCGATCGTAGCTATGCCATTCTCGGATTCCAGCCGATCGCATTGCAAAGTGCCACTTTTCCCCGTGTGGCTGTCGGACTGAAAACAACAGATCGCGATGTAATCCAAAGTTTGAACGATCGCTTTGAAAATCCGGTCCTATCTAAAACTGATGCAGATGCGTATTTCAACCGAGCCTTAACCCGATATGAATTGGGCGATCAACAAGGTGCGATCGCTGACTATACCCAAGTGATTTCCATTAATGCTGATCATGATATTGCCTATAACAATCGCGGATTAGTTCACTATGAACTCGGTAAAAAAGATGCGGCTGTTGCAGATTTGAACCGTTCCATTTTGGTCAATCCTTTAAATAGTATGGCCTATTGTAACCGGGGCATTATCCGGGCGGAATTGGGTAATCCTATGGGGGCGATGGAGGATTATACCAATGCGGTTCATATTAATGGGAATTGTAATCAAGCCTATTTCCAACGAGGTTTGGCCCGATCGCAAATGGGAAACAAAATGGGTGCAGTGGAAGATTTTAGCCATGTGATTATTCTGAATGAACAAGACGCGTCGGCCTATTTCTATCGGGGCATGGCTCGGACGAAGTTGGGCGATCGGATTGGTGCCATTCGTGACCTAAAGGAATCGGCTAAACTCTTCCAAGCCCAAGGCCACAGAACCAGCCAACAACAAGCTTTAAAGGTCATCAACCAACTCCAAAAGTCCCTCGTCATTGATGGTGCAATGAGCAACGGCCCTTCCAATAGCAATTCCAATAGCAATTCTAACAATGCTGCTCGTATTGGGTAGGTATATTGATATTTTTGATCATCGGTTTTGTTAAATGGATGGGTCACATATACTATGAATAGAAATTTTGGAGCATTTTTTATGGAGAAATCATCTCTTTACATTATTGACGGCTTCACGATCGACACTTGCTACAAGGTCACAACGGGAATAATCTGCGTTTAGAGTCGTCTCTAACAGGGACGCGATGGGTGTGATGGAAGATGGCAGGACCTGACTGAATCGTGTGTCATGCGCGTATCAACGATCGATCGCCCACACAAATTTGTATCAGTTGATGGGATGAGTCGAATGTCACCGATGTAGTTATTGGTTGTGAAACACCGGGAATGGCGATCGTTCCGACCAAGGTTGAATCTGACTGCCACTGACCTGTATAGTTCGCAGAAGCAAGACGAGGGTAAAACGAACTGCCAAACTGATAGACCATCCGGCGTAACCCTGACGTGACCGTGCTGATGGGTAGATAGTCCGACCAGCGATGTCCACCTTGGCGAACGAGTGGTAGCTTCGGCAATGCAATCAACAACAGGGCGAGAGATGGATCGTGACCCTCTAGACGATGACACATGAATCCATCTTGATCGCGGCTGTAGAACAGTTTGGCTTTGCCAGAATCGAAGTAGAAACTCCCATCGATCGCCATTCGGTTTGTGAGCGTTAGTTTCCCGATCGATCGGTCTTTATTCATCACTCGGAAATGGAGTTGGGTATCGAGGGGAAAGGTAAGGGATTGCGATAGGGAATGATCCAGCGCGATCGATTCTAAAACACTCGTTTCAGCAGGTGTCGATTCACTTTGGAAGACCTCATTCACCCGCAGGTTCGCAAAACTGAACGGCACGGTAGCTGCTCCGACGTCTGGAAGCAGTTGCACTTGAAGATGAATGTGAGGTTGGGGAGAATAGCCCGAATTTCCGCACCGTCCAATCAATGCACC
>JAPLHZ010000215.1 GCA_026389365.1 Cyanobacteriota bacterium | reverse complement strand
GGATCATTTGATTTATAATTTTATCGCTGAAGGATATTTTGTTAGTGTCATGAATTATTCGCGCTCGACCAAGGCATTAAAAATCGAGTGACACTGCGTCAAGGTTTCAAAAGGCTGAAATCTGGAGCAAGAATAAATAAATAAATACACCAAAAATACTTTAGTATATAAACCATTTTTCTAAAAAAAAATGCCAATCGGAATGTCGGTCACAAGCAATCCCATCCCCATCCCGATCGGCTGGGGTTTCGATTCGTTCGCTCCGATCGTCGGACTGAGTGGAAGGTGGTGAGGGTGGACTGATTATCGATCGATCGCGCTATGTACTAATGACTGATTACCGATCGTGTGGCGTGGCTTGTGGCGTGGTGTGGGTATGGACGATCGGGTTTTAGGATTTGTTTATGTTCACCCTCTATTATTCACAAGCAATCCCATCCCCATCCCGATCGGGTTGATGAGGCCGAGGATACTTTTGCGGCTCAATGCTTACGGGCCGCTGGGTATTAACTGAAGATCATTTGATTTATACCCTTATTCCTGAGTGATGTTTTAGTGTAAAAGCCATGTTTTCTAAAAAATACTGATGTTTGATAGGTTTGTTGCAAGAATGCGATGAAGTTTAGGTCTTGGCTTGGGTTTCTGGGGGAAGGACGGCAAAGGTTTCAATGAGTTGCTGTTGAGTGGCGCTCATAGATTTAACCCCCTAGTTTCCTAATCTGATTTTGAACTTTTTCATAATTTGCGGTATCGCCTTGCTGTTGAAAAAGCCGTGCTGACTCTCGAAAATCGGCGATCGCACCTTGGTTGTCTCCTAATTTAGACTTCGCATTTCCGCGATTGTTGTAAGCTTTAGCATAGTTAGGATTGAGTTGGATCGCTTTGGTGTAGTCGGCGATCGCACCTTGTTTGTCTCCTAATTCATACTTCAAAACCCCGCGATTGTTGTAAGATTTAGCATCGTTAGGATTGAGGCGGATGGCTTCGTTGTAGTCGGCGATCGCACCTTGTTTGTCTCCTAATTCATACTTCACAACCCCGCGATTGTTGTAAGCTTTAGCATAGTTAGGATTGAGTTGGATGGCTTCGTTGAAGTCGGCGATCGCACCTTGGTTGTCTCCTAAATCAGACTTCACAACCCCGCGATTGTAGTAAGCTTTAGCATAGTTAGGATTGAGTTGGATGGCTTCGTTGTAGTCGGCGATCGCACCTTGTTTGTCTCCTAATTCATACTTCACAACCCCGCGATTGTAGTAAGCATCAGCATAGTTAGGATTGAGTTGGATGGCTTCGTTGAAGTCGGCGATCGCACCTTGGTTGTCTCCTAAATCAGACTTCACAACCCCGCGATTGTAGTAAGCAAGAGCATAGTTAGGATTGATGCGGATGGCTTTGGTGTAGTCGGCGATCGCACCTTGTTTGTCCCCTAATGCATACTTCGCATTCCCCTGTTCCACCGGATCATTTGATTTATAATTTTATCGCTGAAGGATATTTTGTTAGTGTCATGAATTATTCGCGCTCGACCAAGGCATTAAAAATCGAGTGACACTGCGTCAAGGTTTCAAAAGGCTGAAATCTGGAGCAAGAATAAATAAAGACACCAACAAAATATCACTCGAAAGGCGATCGGCGCTACCTAAAAACGGCTTAATTATCAATGCTAATGCAAACAAGAGCTTAGATGATACGACAGAGCAGAAGTTGAGCGGGGGATTGCCAGGATTTCGGCTGGATACGGCATCGATCGTGATCAATATTTTTTGGCACAAGGGTAGGAAATTGAAAATGGCAATTTATCTGATAACAAACGTTCGATATAATACAAGTCTGGTTGAAGAATTAAAATTGGGTTTTCTGATGCGATCGGTTAAAAATTCTGTTGCTTGTCTTGGCGGTGAGCTAGTGTGTGTGGCCGTTGCCTCGTATACTGGTAAAGATTTTGAAATCATTGGCTAGTCCCTTGGGTATCGACCTTCGCAGTTACGTCTATATCGATCGTCTCCAGCGCCAGCACGCCGCCTATCTCGGCACTGAAGCACAGGGTTTTTTGCCATTGCCCGGTGATACCTCGCTTTGGATTGAGGTGAGTCCGGGGGTTGAAATTAACCAGATGATGGATATTTCTCTCAAGGCTGCACAAGTCAGTCCAGGAGTGCAAGTTATTGAGCGGCTGTATGGCTTGATGGAAATCCATGCCAGCAACCAAGGCGATGTTCAGGTGGCGGGCGACGCGATTTTGAGATATTTGGGGGTGGCACGATCGGACTGTCTGAAACCGCGTGTGATTTCTAGCCGAATTATTCGTAACATCACGGCCCACCATACGCAATTGATTAACCGGACGCGCCGGGGAAATATGATCATTGCGGGTGAGACCTTGTATGTGTTGGAAATTGAGCCTGCGGCCTATGCGGCACTTGCGGCGAATGAAGCGGAGAAGGCTGCATCGGTGAATATTCTTCAGATTTCCTGTGTGGGAAGTTTTGGGCGATTGTATTTAGGCGGTCAAGAGCAAGACATTATGGCTGCCGAGAAGGGGATTTTGGATGCATTGGCGGGGGTGGCAGGTCGGCCATTTCCGGATGAGATGCGGCGGGAGTAGATAATGGCGAAGTTATCTCATTTGCAAGTTTTGTCTCAGGGCGCGATCGCGTGGCAGCAGTTTCGACGAGAGTTGTGCTTAAAATCCGATCTTTCTATTGATCAGTCTATTGATCTGTCAAATTCAGATTTGTCTGGGTTGAATTTACGCGGATTAGAGTTGTCCGGGGTGAATTTGCGTCGATCGGATTTGACCCAAACTAAATTAGTCGCTGCAAATTTAACAAATGCTGATTTAACAAATGCTGATCTGACAAATGCACAATTGAATGAAGCGACATTGCACCGATCGAATCTTCTTAATGTAGTGGCTCACAATCTTGATGCTACGGGTGCAGATTTTAGCTTTGCAAATTTTGTTGGGGCCGAACTGCAATGCTTCATAGCGACGGGTGCAGATTTTAGCTTTGCAAATTTGATGGGAACGGAATTAGTCTTTGCGAATTTACAAGATTCCAGTTTCCATGGTGCGAAATTGGGGCGATCGTTGCTCAGTTATGCCAATCTAAGGAATGCGAATCTGGCCGAGTGTGATGCGAGTGGATCTATTTTTTTTGAGGCAGAATTGCAAGAATCCCATCTATATCAAACTAATTTTACAGGTGCAAAACTAATCCGATCGCATTTAGTTCATATCTATGGTGTGATGGCAATTTTTGATCAGGCATTGCTTTGGGGGGCAGATTTGTCTTGGTCGAATTTGATGCGATCGGCCTTTGTCGGTACGGATTTGAGTGATGCAAATCTACGGGGTGCGAACTTGAGCTATGCCGATTTTCGCAATGCCAATTTGAATGGTACAGATTTCAGAGGCGCTAATTTAAAGGGCGCAGATTTTCGAGACGTGAAGAATTTAGACTGTGCGAATTTGGATGATACAAACCGATCGCAAATTCGCTGGAATTAAGAATAGGGAAAATTTCGTCTCGATCAGTTGCAGTTAATGGTCTGATTTGAGGGGCTACGATCGTATGTTCTGGCGGATTGAGTAGAGCATTACATACGTGATAGAGCATTACCGCAACTGATTCTCGATCGCATAGCCCACGAGTTCGGCGCGGTTAGTTGTATCGGTTTTGCGAAATAAACTAGTGACGTGTTTTTCCACGGTTCGCGGACTCAAGTGAAGTTTCATGCCGATTTGTGGATTTGATAATCCCTGACTGAGCAATGAAACGACTTCCCGTTCCCGAGGGGTTAACTCCAACACTTCGCCAGATACTTTAGGGGATTGTGCCAAAGTCAAAGCACTGACGATTGTATTCGAGGAGGTAGGCGACTGTGGGGATGACTGTCTCCAATCCGTAACAATCTGAGCACGATCGAGCAAATTTCGGACGATCGCCCCTAGTTCATCCAGTTCAAATGGCTTGGCCAAATAACTATCGCAGCCTGCTTGATACCCCAAAATCCGATCGGCAGTATCATTCCGTTCCGTCAAAAAAACCACAGGCAACAACCGAGTCCTCGGCTCAAGCCGGACCTGCCGCACCAGTTCATAGCCCGACATCTCCGGCATCGAAATATCCAACACCAGCAAATGGGGATGAATCCGATTGATCGCATCCAATGCCAACCGACCGTTTGCAGCGGTCGTGACGACATAACCAAGTGCTTCCAAATAGTCGCCCACCGCCACTCGAATTCCTAAATCATCATCCGCAACCAATAACGTCAAGGGCATAGAAACTGTGCCTCCCCAATAAATCGATCGACAAAAGCTCCCCTTCAGCATAAATCCTAGTCAGGAAACGATCGGCATCTCTTTCGGGAGAAAACCTTAAACATTTGCTATTTACCTTAAGCTGCTTCCAACCCCAACAACTGACGTGCATGATGGAGATCGTAGGGAAACGGACGAGGCAAGGGAATATAGTCGCGTTCTAATGGCGCACCATGACGAATCACGGCATTCACCAACGTGCAAGGCTGCCCCGTTAAATTAATCGCACCATGCAGAACTCCCGGCGGAATCTGTGCCACGACGGGCGATGCTTCACTGAGTAACGTGTACTCATAACACCGATCGCGCAGCACCACCAACACCAACGCTCCCCGCACTACCAAAATTTGATCCGTCTGATGGCGATGAACAAATAGATCGTCAACGGTATTACCGGGTATCGTCACCAGCAGGGTCTCATCACTCATCTGCGGTGTATAAAATTCAGCCATCCCGGCTTTCATCGACTGAAGTGGGCGAAGTTCAATCTGCTTTGCAAGTCCCATAATGCTCCGTTAAATCCTATGTTGAGAGGGATTAGAGGTGATATAGAGCAGCGTTTTAGGCTGGGGTGCCATGCGCTCAATGTAAACCAATGCACATTTAGTAACTGTATTCATCAGTACTAAACATTTTGTAAGAATTTTCTGAAAGTAGTACATATTTTCTAGTTTGGGGTTGCCATAGTACAAAAATACTATTACTGTATAACTACAGCCAACACGCGAAGCCCAACACCAAGGCACGCCTTGCTTAAATCACCAGTTGATATCATAGGGAGGATTGAACTCATGGCGACCCAGCCCCTATCCCGAGAAGACGCGATTTACATCCCGGATTCTGATCTGCCGATCGAACTCCAGCTCGTTAGTCCCAGTATCCGCAAAACTAGCGCTCGTAAAGCTAGTACTAAAACTACTGCAAGCAAAACAACTGCAAGCAAACTAACTACTCCCAAAGCCAGCACTGCAACCAAGAGTAAAACTGTCGCTAAAACTGCAACGACCCGCCGCCGCGCCGTTACTAAGTCGGTACCGATCGAAGACGTTTCCACTTCTGACTTTTCAGCTAGCCTAGTCCGATTGATCCCGATTCAAGCGGATGATCACCCTCTTGACGCGCCGAGTCTTCATGCGCCGAGTCAGGCCCATGGCATTGTGTCGCAGCTTCAGATTTGTCGTCAGTCCTTGATTGCGCTTCAGTCTCAGTCTCAAGAACTTCATCATCGGATGGCCGCTTTAACGGCGATCGCTCAGCAAATGGACGAGCTTCAGCCGTCAAGAATTGCCGAGTTTGTTGAGTCTGAAATAGTTGAAAAAATAGCCGCTAAAAAAACCGCGTCCCAAACTCGATCGGCTGCTGTCTCCCAAGATTCCAGAAACTATTGGGGTTCAGAATCCGCCGTAAGTGCTGCGATCGCCGTCACACCCGTTTCAATACAAACCCGTCGAAAGAGTGAACTATGCCTCCCCAATCTCAATCCCTCATCAATTGCCGAGACCTTAGAAATTCCCGCCGCATCTGTCGGACCAACCGCCGCACCGTCCGCCGTTAGTTCGTCCGCTGTTCAAGCGCCTGCCGTAAAACATTCATTTCAGTCTAGTGGTCTCAATCGATCGGGTATTTCTGGTTTCCCGACTAATCGCGTTTCCCAACATGCTGAATATTACGATGGCTCATTGGCTTTCGATCATGATCCTAGACCGATCGCAAAACCATCCCAACTCATGAGATCTAAACCATCTCAATTAACTAGTCAAATCGGTCACAAACCTGTTGCACAATCTTTTTCTAACTATTCTTCACAATTTGCTTCTAAATCTGTTGCTCAACCTAGTCCTAAATCTGTTGCTCAACCTATTAGTAATTCCGTTGCAATGGCCATTACAACTCCTATTGTCCCCACTGCTGGGAGCCTTATTCAGCAACTGATCCCGATTCCTAAAGGAGAAGGCGCAATTATGTTGGACGCATTGTGCTGGACCTTAAGTGCGATCGGGGTCCGGATGTCCTGCCATCTTCTCACCCAACTCGTTCCTTTGCTAACTCTTCCCCTAACTCTATTCATGCTTGGTCCGGCCATCATGGCCACCTACCTTGCCTTCTGCGTCCCCAAGTCTAGTTCTGCTGCTGTCTATCGTTGTTTGTTAATAACACTAGGCTTCTTCATTGGAGGGAAAATTTAGAACTGTTCTGGTACTTGTAATTATTCCAGTTAGCTCATTTATTTACTTCATTTATTTACTTAAGAGGTCATTATGCAATCCCCCTATGCTTCCGAGAACTTCAGCGCTTCCATTTTTGTAAATTCTGCCTCATTACAACGCCTTAAAATTGTATTGTTTTGTGGAATTTTGGCGCTTGCGATCGCCCTGTATAAAGATCTTTCCGGATTGTTTCATACTGCCGCTGCTGCCCCGGATTTACCCTGCAAAGGCAATCCCCAAGCGCAAAGTTTGTCTGTGCAACAACTTAAAACTCTCGAAAAAACGACTCCCGGTACTCCCAAATCGGCATTGAAATCTGGGCTGCCCGCTGCCTATTGTCAATTGCCTAGCGTGGTTGTTCGGGCGGGTGCTATTGCATCTCGGGATGTCTTTCGGATTAATTCCAATGGTTCTACTGACTGGGGCATTGCAATGTACGAAGGCGATCGATTTGCTGGATTTCGGGTGATGAATGATTAATTCAATTGATTTAACTCGAATGGTGATGCCTGCTGGTATTGTTATCTTGACATTAACAGCTTGCCAAACTGCACCGCAAATCATCAAACCCCCTGAATTACATCAGAAATGGGAATTGCAAGCGGGCGATCGGATTGCGGGCTATGAGGTAATTAGTGGCCTTGGGGAACTTTCATTAGAACTCCAAGGCAAAGCTGTCTATGCGCCCGTTCGTGGCAAAACTAGTATTGATGCGCGCAATTGTGTTTACTTTGAGTCAGCGGAAATTCCCAACTATCAATTTCGACTTTGTGGCCTTCACAATCCCCACATTGGACCATTGCGTCAGGGTGAAGAAATCGGCACAGCCAATCAATTACGATTTGCGGCATTACGCCAACATCCTAGTGGCAAGTGGGCGATCGTTGAACCTTCTAAACAAATCCTTGAAAAAATCCTTAAATCCTCTTAAATAAATTGCCTCTTAAATCAATTGTCTAATATGAACCGATTTCCAGCCTATTCTATGGCGATCGTCACTCTAACCCTAAGTATTTCTAGTGTTTTCCCATTTAAGTTCCCAATTCTCGCGTTATCAAATCAAATTCATCCTAATCCCCAATCTCGCGTCACCCGCGATACCCGAGGCGTTAATCTTCCTAGTGCGATCGCCTTAGAATTTGGTGTTGATGTTCCTAATTCTAAACTAAATACTAATTCAATTTCCAAATCAGATGCGAGTTCAATTGCTGATCCTGATTTAAAACCTATTCATAATCCTAGTCTTGACTCCATTACCATACCAACTGATTCCACCATTTTCCAAGGGGGTCCCAATTCTTTAGTGGCTCGCGCTGTCGGCAGTGCTGAAGGGACTCGTCGCCCCGATGGTAGTAAAAATCCAGCCTATTACGGCCACCGAGATCCGGGTAATGCCAAATGGAATCTGGGTAGCTTCTCCTATCAACATGCGGCCCGATCGCCCGAAGATGCGGATTCTAGGCAACTCCAGCGTCTCGCCACCCAAGATAAAATGCTCCAACAGCGCGCCCAATCTCAAGGGTTAAATCTCACGCTTCAAGAACGTTTAAATGGTTTGGATCTTGCCAATCAAGCACCGCTTGCGGCCCTCGATCGGGGTGGTTATATCGATCGATTGAAGGAGTCTCGCGATCGGGGACTTCATGGTACTGACGCAATTTTACAAGCCCGAGTTAATTCCTATCGCGAGCCTGATACTAATCTTTGGGATGCGCCTGGATTGGGTAATAATGAGGCCGATATTCGTCATGATCAAGCTCGCCGAATGGATGCTGTTGAAGCGGCGATCGCCCTTGCAAAGACACCTTAACTAGTAGACTTGTTGCTTAATAAAATCCCTTAACAGCAAGGCACAGACCACATTTCCCTTTCGTCTCCAACTTAAGCAGCTTCCAAGTAGAAGTTCCACAAGCCAGCCGCCGTGAGCATGAGGTGGTCATCGAAATCAGGCA
>JAPLHZ010000347.1 GCA_026389365.1 Cyanobacteriota bacterium | reverse complement strand
CGGGATGACGATCGCCTAACTCCGATCGACTGATTTCCAAGGCTGATTCATACAATGGCAAGGCTCGTTTGTACTGACCCATTGAAGAGTACAAAGCTGCCAAATTATTCAGACTCGTTGCGGTAGAGGGATGACGATCGCCTAACTCCGATCGACTGATTTCCAAGGCTGATTCATACAACGGCAAGGCTCGTTCGTACTGACCCATTGAAGAGTACAAGCTTGCCAAATTATTCAGACTCGTTGCGGTATCGGGATGACGATCGCCTAACTCCGATCGATTGATTTCCAAGGCTGATTCAAATAATGGCAAGGCTCGTTCGTACTGACCCATTGATTGGTACAAGAGCGCCAAATTATTCAGACTAATTACGGTATCGGGATGACGATCGCCTAACTCCGATCGATTGATTTCCAAGGCTGATTCAAGTAATGTAATCCGGTCCATAAAATCGCTCGTCCAGAATAATAGTCTATTTTTATACTTTCACTTTTATAGCACCCACTTCCGGAAAGATCATCACCGATCGCCAGAATTGGATCAAGTTCAGAAAAGATCTACGGAGTAGTGACTTTAGGCTAATCCTTCCGACAACGATCGGGTAGCCTCAGCAGCGATCGCCTAATAGATTACGGCAACCAGTATTGTCACGTTTCGGTCGCCCGATCGTCCCAAATTCCCGTGACTCTCTACAATGGTATCAAGACCGACAGAAGTAGGGAGATCGTCATCATGCAACCCAACAGCCCTGACCAATTCACCGAAAAAGCCTGGGAGGCGATCGCCCGCACTCCTGATATCGCCAAAGCCGCCCAACAACAGCAAATCGAATCCGACCATCTTCTCAGCGCCCTGCTTGACCAAGATGGACTGGTCGGGAATGTTCTTGGAAAACTCGATATTTCTGTCTCCCAATGGCGCGATCGGACCGCCGCCTTCATCGCCAAACAACCTAAAGTCTCCGGCAATAGTTCTAACGTCTACTTCGGACGATCGGCAGATAGCTTGCTCGATCGGGCCGAGAAATTCCGCAAAGACTACGATGACAGCTTCATTTCGGTTGAACATATTTTATTGGGTTACGCACAAGACAGCAGATTTGGTAAAACACTACTGTCCGAATCCAATATCACCGAATCTAAACTTAAAACCGCGATCGATCAAATCCGAGGCAATCAAAAAGTGACCGACCAAACTCCCGAAAACAAATACGAAGTCCTTGAAAAATATGGTCGTGATTTGACCCAATATGCGCGCGATAAAATACTTGATCCCGTCATTGGTCGGGATGATGAAATCCGTCGGACGATTCAAATTTTGTCACGTCGGACTAAGAATAATCCCGTGCTAATTGGTGAACCGGGTGTGGGGAAAACTGCGATCGCCGAAGGACTAGCCCAGCGAATTATTAATGGCGACGTACCGGAATCACTGAAAGATAGAAAATTGTTCTCATTGGATATGGGCGCACTGATTGCAGGGGCAAAATATCGTGGGGAATTTGAAGAACGCCTAAAAGCAGTTCTCAAAGAAGTCTCCGATTCTCAAGGAAAGATCATTCTATTCATTGATGAAATTCATACCGTCGTCGGTGCTGGGGCAACTCAGGGAGCCATGGATGCCAGTAATTTATTAAAACCAATGTTGGCACGGGGTGAATTGCGCTGCATTGGTGCAACAACTTTAAATGAATATCGCAAATATATTGAAAAAGATGCAGCTCTAGAACGGCGATTCCAACAAGTGTTTGTCGATCAACCCACCGTAGAAGATACTATTTCGATTCTACGTGGCCTCAGAAGCCGCTATGAAAGTCACCACGAGGGAGTAACAATTTCCGATAGTGCCCTAGTCGCCGCCGCCGTTCTTTCCGATCGGTACATTAGCGATCGGTTTCTGCCCGACAAAGCGATTGATTTGATTGATGAATCAGCAGCAAAATTGAAAATGGAGAATACTTCTAAACCTCAACAACTCGATGAAATCGATCGTAAGATTTTGCAAATGGAAATGGAGCGTTTATCACTCCGAAAAGAAGAAGATAAAGGATCTCGTAATCGACTAGAACGTCTAGAGAAAGAACTTGCAAACTTTAAAGAAGAACAAAGTTCACTGAATGCTCAATGGGAAGTGGAAAAAAATGGTCTAGAAGGGCTGAAAAAAATCAAAGAAGAAATGGCGCAAGTCAGTATTGACCTGCAACAGGCAGAACGGGATTACAACTTTACACTTGCTGCAGAATTGAAATACGGTACGCTTGCAGTATTACAGAAAAAATTAGATGCCTTTGAACAGCATTTAACGGATAAGCCAACGGCAATGAAATCATTGTTGCGCAATCAAGTTACCGAAGACGACATTGCTGACGTGATTAGTAAATGGACTGGGATTCCGATTACTAAACTAATCGCATCTGAAATGGATAAACTCCTAAATTTAGAGAATGAATTGCACGATCGGGTTATCGGCCAAAACGAAGCCGTACAAGCTGTTGCGGATTCAATTTTACGATCGCGGGCTGGACTCGGCGACCCCAACCGTCCGATCGCATCATTCATCTTTCTCGGTCCCACAGGAGTTGGCAAAACAGAACTCGCCAAAGCCTTAGCAGGCTATTTGTTTGACACCGAAGAATCGATGGTGCGGATTGATATGTCGGAATACATGGAAAAACAATCGGTATCGCGATTGATTGGTGCCCCACCCGGATACATTGGGTTTGATGAGGGCGGACAACTCACAGAAGCAATTCGGCGGCGGCCCTATGCTGTCATTTTGTTTGATGAAATTGAGAAGGCCCATCCAGATGTATTTAATGTCATGCTGCAAATCCTCGATGACGGACGGGTAACGGATTCCCAAGGTCGCACTGTGGACTTTAAGAACACGGTCATTATTATGACCAGTAATCTTGGATCACAATACATTTTGGATGTCGTGGGTGATGAAAGTAAATACGAAGAAATGCGATCGCGAGTTCTCGAAACCTTACGATCGAGTTTCCGCCCAGAGTTTCTAAACCGGATTGACGAAACCATTATCTTCCACGCCCTCAGCCAAACCGAAATTCGCGGCATTGTCGAACTTCGCCTAAAGTCTTTAACCAAACGATTAAAAGCAAAATCATTGACCTTACAAATGGAGGAATCTGCGATCGATTTCATTGCAGAAGCAGGCTACGATCCAGTCTACGGCGCACGTCCACTCAAACGCGTCATTCAACGAGAACTTGATACTTTAATTGCAAAACAGATCCTTAAAGGCGAATGTAAGGAAGGGGATACTATTGTGGTCAAAGTGGGCGAGACTGAACGGCTAGAGTTTGTGATTAAGCCACCTGTTGCACTGATGGCTGAGGGCGATCGGCTCCCTTTGCTTTCCTCTTAACTCAATTCGTCTAGGAGATTGCAGCGTCTTCCTAAACAAATTTTCACCACGATCGAGCAAATGATCTCCACTTTTGATATCACCTGCTCGATCATTCTACCGATCGGGCAAATTTGGATCTTGACGACATTGACTTAACTTCAACGACTTGACACTATAAATTTGACGAATTCGGCTGAGCTTACTACTAGTCGTCACATTCATACAGGCACAGGTATAGCCATAATAACCATTGGTTTTCACATATTGGTTCGGCTTAAACTCAGGAATCATCTCCATCCCTTGAGCCTGATACCCACCTTGAGCCATCATTGTCCAACGACCATCCGCATCCGTCAGCCACCAATTTCCCGGAGTCGGATTGTCAAGCCAGCCGCAGCGAGTCTCAACAGCCGCCACACTGGGGAGAGCTGCCATCATAACCAACGAAACACTTAGTAGAGCTTTTCTAAACATCGTCCTTGTCTCCCCAAATTCAGTAAACCTATACCTAGTCTACAACCCCCAACCTTCCAACTCCAATTCCTCAATAACCTGCAACCCCCTTGTATCGCCCAGCTTCAGCATTGCCGTCTTCGCATCTTCCCGCACACTCAAATCCTCATCTTCCGCAAACGCCTCAATCAACGCATCTACTGCTGTCGCATAAATCACATTTGATGGCAATTCACGACACAACTCGCCCACTGCCCAAGCACAATTACTCCGCACCGCCGCCACCCCATCCCGGCGCAATCCCTCAATCAACGGTGGAATCGCCACGATCGTCGCCTCATACCCCAGCGTCGCCAACTGAGCCAACGCACTCGCCGACCACAACCGCACCGCCGAAATATCCTTACGCATCGCATCAACAAGCGTCGGAATCACACGCCGATCGCGATGATTCCCCAACGCCCAGACAATCCCCTTGCGAACATAGCCGTTCCAATCTTCGTTGTAGCGCAACAGTAAAGGATTCAAAGCATCAGGACTAGTATTACGACCGAGAGCATAGACCACACTCACCCTCACCAAGGCGCATTCATCATTCAACAGCCGAATCAAATGGGGAATCGCACGGGAATCTTCAATCTCACAAAAGGCACGGGCACCCGTCATGCGATCTTGCGCTCGTTGTGACGAAAGAAGCGCCAACATCTCGTCTGGGTCTGGTGTTGACGCTGTAATCTCGGTTTCTAGCGGGGCAATTCGATCGAGCGGATCATCCAACTCTATCTCGAAGTCCAGAACGCTTAAATCATCCTTGCTATACATAGACTGTTAAAAGTAAAAAAATAGGCTGCGATCGTCGCGAACGACCATGTTCATAATCGCATTCTACGGGCTGATTACTAAAGACTTTCCCAGAGGCGTTGACTTTCCTAGAGACTTGACTTTCCTAGAGACTTTGTAAATAGCTCAACAAATCCGCCATCTCTTGAGGATTGGGCTGAAACTGCGGCATGGGCGGGGTCTTTCCGCTTATGACTTGCTCAATCAGAGCCGCTTGAGATTTACGATGGCTGACCGCTTTTAGACTTGGGCCAACCCGACCATCCGCAAATAACCCGTGACAAGTGGCACAATTCATCTGAAAAATAGCATGGCCTTGCGTGATGTTTCCAGGTAAAGCAAAGACTTTCTCCACATAGGGATCAACTGGCCGAAATCCATACATGCCCATACCATACATGCCCATAAGTGAAAGCGCGATCGTCCCAAAAAGCATCACCATGACCGTCAGGGAAACGATCTTGGACAAAATACGTGGGAATAAGGGAAGAGTGTCGTTCAATGGATTAACGTCTTAACGTAATGGGGGGCGGTTCGCGATTAAGAAGGTTGAACGAACGTTTTGTTCTTGCCTATACAAATTGTAACAAATTCTAGACCTTCTGCGCTAGAGCCAAAGCCATTGATTTCAAAAAGGTTGATGGATTTTGCCTCGATCTCCCATGAGTTTTTTTGTTGCTCCAAGACGATCGGCCCTCAAAAACGATTAAGATAACGAAACATATAAAACATTTGTATCGCTACCTTCACCCGTAGCGCATGAGGAGCAAAGGACATGGTTGAACCGATTTTGTTGGGTATCGTTGTTGGATTGATTCCTATTACCTTGGCTGGACTGTTTTTTGCGGCCTATATGCAGTACCGCCGATCGAATCAGTTCGATGCCTAGGATTACGGATTGAATTGGTGATTTTTCTAAATAAAAAAGCAGGATTATGATCCTGCTTTTTTATTTGATTTTTAACTTGATGGTAGATTAAGCAAACTTAATCTTCAGATAATCCTCTTCCATCTTCGCGCCGGACGGCTGAAGGGCAGCTAGAGACTGAGGAAGGACCAGATTCCGACGATGATTGCCAATGCGGATGTTCAGTTCATCGCCTGTTTTGGTCAATTCAACTTGGTTCTTCTCGATGCCAGGAAGATACAGTTCTAGACTGTAGCCATTGTCTTGTTGCACCACGCGCAACGTTGTTTCTTTGTAGTAGACCTGAGTTGGGTCTTCAGTTCCATGAAAAAGCGTCTCCTTCAACCGATCGAGCGCTTCTAGTCCACACATCTCCTCGGAATACAGCGGCACTTCCTTAATGGGCAACGGATGGAAATCGTCGTGAATTTCTTGACGATATTTCTGTTGACTATCCTTCCAACGCTGGAAGAACGGATCTTGAACGCTATCGGGAATAATCCGATTGGCCACCACCATGTCGGTCGCCACATTGTACAAACTCAAGTAGGCATGAGCACGCAACGATTCCTTGAGAACCATTTTTTCAGGATTCATCACCAAACGTACAGACGTTTTAGTCGGATCCGTCAGAACCTTTTCCAATGCTTCAATTTGTTCATAGAATTCGTAGGGCGCATCCATTACTTCTTTGTTGGGTAGAGAGAAGCCTGCAAGTGGCTTAAAAATCGGCTCTACCAACGGACGCAGCGCCATGGAGATTCCCTGGAAGGGCTTATAAAACTTCCGCATATACCACCCACCCACTTCCGGCAAACTCAAAAGCCGAAGTGCAGTCCCCGTGGGCGCGGAGTCAATAATCAGCACATCATAAATCCCTTCGTCATAGTGTCGCTTCATGCGCACCAGACCAAAAATTTCATCCATCCCCGGTAAAATCGCCAGTTCTTCCGCCTGTACACCATCCAAACCACGGGCTTGCAGAACTTGAGTAATGTACCGTTTCACTGCGCCCCAATTGCCTTCCAACTCCATCAGCGCATCAAGTTCTGCACCCCAAAGATTCGGACGGACTTCCTTGGGTTCGTGACCGAGTTCGATGTCAAAACTGTCGGCGAGAGAATGGGCCGGGTCCGTACTTAGCACGAGGGTTTTGTAGCCCAGCTCGGCACAGCGAAGACCCGTTGCAGCAGCCACGGAGGTTTTCCCCACGCCGCCTTTTCCTGTCATCAAAATTACACGCATGTGCCGGAACCCTTTAGACGTTGAAATGTTTACGTTTTGTAACTGTTCTCATTGTGACATATCTCGTTGTGGTTCTATCCGGGGTTCTAGAGGTCAGGGGTAATTCCTAGGGCTTGGAGTTGTTCTCGGAGTCGATCGGCTTGTAATTGAGCTTGGGCTTCACGAGCTTGGGCTTGGGTTTCGCGGGCTTGGGCTTGCTGCACTTGCGATTGGGACCATTCTTGGACTTGATCAAGGTTGCGTTGCGTTTGTTGGAGCGATCGAGCTAGACGATCGGCATCTTCTTGGGGGCTGAGGACAAGTTCACCGTTGGGATGGAAATAGCGCAGTTTAAAGTCCTGAATGCCGAGGAAAAGATCGAGTTCTTCACTCCAGCGCTGTTGTTTGTCGTTGAGAGCGATCGGTTCGTAACATTTGTTGATCAGCCGAAAACCCTCGAATTCTAAGGTGTGTGGAGAAAAGTAAAAGTATTCGTGGGTTGAGAATCGATCTTGGTAGAGCGTTTTTTTGAGGTTGCGATCGGTGCGATCGGTTGAGTCGGAGAGCAGTTCGATGATCAGATCAGGATATTTGCCATCTTCTTCCCAGACGACCCAAGATTTACGAGGGTTGCGATCGCAGCCTTGCACAAGAAACAAGTCGGGTCCACGAAAGTCACGGTTTTTGAGTTGTTGACGACTGAAATAAACAGTGAGGTTTGCACCAACGAAAAAGTCATTGCGATCGCGCCACAGCCATTCTAGGCAAGCGACGAGGAGCATAAGTTGGGTGTAGTGGAGGGAGGATTCCATTTCAGGTTCGCAGCTTTCGATTTGAGTTGCGTCCGGCATAATGTCGGCAAATTCTGCGGCGGTGAAGACCATAGAAGAGAACTCATGTGATGTTTTTAAGGGAAGTGTTGTTGGATGACATTCCAACGATCGGACTTTAATTTTACAAGAAGCGGGGGAAGTGTTGTTGGATGACGTTCCACCGATCGCAGTTCCAGTAGTCAATATGTTCACAGATTAATCCAGCATCATCGACCTTGAGTTCGCTCCAGCCGGAGATAGAGATTCGGGGTTGCCAAGGTAACGGCGTGGTCCAACTGAGGGTCCAGTCGGTGCGGATTTGCCGATCGCTCTGTTGAATATCATGGAGGTCGAGTTTAGGAGATTTGAAAAAACGCGAAATAAAGCCGATCATGTCCTGATACTTTTTCACACCCCGAAATTGGTTCATTGGGTCTTTGAAAAATACATCTTCAGAATAAAGACTATAGGTTTGGTCAGCGGGGAAACGATCGTAGTCCTGACGGATTTGGCTGAGGAGATCCATGATAAACATTTACTCATAGGTTTAATTCACTTAACCATAAGCAAGATCAAAGTGGGAACATCTCCATTCCTAATGAATATAGAAAAATCAGTCCTAGTTTAACTAAGACTAGTTAAGGTGTCTTTGCAAGGGCGATCGCTGCCTCAACAACCACACCATCCACCATATGAATCGTCCGCTTCGTCTGTGCTGCCACTGATGAATCATGGGTCACAATTACAATGGTCGTACCTTGTTTGTTGAGTTCTGTCAGCAAATCCATAATTTCATGAGACGTTGTGGAATCTAGCGCCCCCGTCGGTTCATCAGCTAATACCAAAGCTGGATGATTAACTAAGGCACGGGCGATCGCGACCCGCTGTTGTTGACCGCCTGATAGTTTACCAGGACGACTTTTGAGCCGATCGGCTAACCCAACTTTAGTAAGTGCTTCGGTGGCCGCTTTAATACGTTCCGATCGGGGTACAGCCGCATAAATCATTGGCAGCATTACATTCTCTAGCGCTGACAATCGTGGCAACAAGTTGAATTGTTGAAATACAAACCCAATATATTGATTGCGAATATCAGCGAGTTCATCATCATCTAAAGTCGTCAAATCTCTGCCATCTAAAATATATAGTCCGTCTGTGGGCCGATCGAGACAACCAATGATATTCATCAATGTTGATTTACCTGAACCCGATGCGCCCATAATTGCCACATATTCGCCATCGTCGATCGACAAATCAATCTGCTTAAGCACAGGCAAATCCATCCCTTCCAAATGAAATGTCTGAGTAATATCCGTCATTTGAATCATTGTTGTCATGGTGACTACTCGCTACGTAGGGCAGAAATTGGATTTAATTTAGCGGCATTTCGGGCGGGAATACCACCGGATAGAACGCCTACGAGGAGCGAGAGTCCAAACCCAGCCCCGATCGACCACAGCGGCACAATAAACGGAAATTTAAATAGAGTTGCGGCAGCAAACGCAAATGCAATGCCTAGTCCCACACCAATTACTCCACCGACAACAGAAATGATAATTGCCTCCGTTAAAAACTGACTCAAAATAGAGCCGCTGGTCGCACCCACTGCTTTACGAATGCCAATTTCTCTGGTGCGTTCCATCACGGAAACTAGCATGATATTCGCAATTCCAAGCCCTCCGACGACTAGGGAAATTCCCGCGATCGCCCCCACCATTAAAGTCAACGAACCCATGATCTTAGTGAATGCACTCATAACATCGACGAGATTCATAATCCGAAAATCATCAAGTTCTGAGGTGTTAATGCCATGCCGAAGTCGTAGAATATTTGTGACCTGAAATTGAGCTGAGTTGAGCTGATCGGCATCGCCGGCTTCTAGCCAGAACCCGTTAATGGATATTCCCGTCAAAGAATTATTGCCGACAATTTGGGATGACATATTGGTTAAGGGAATATAAATTACATCGTCGAGATCCTCCCCGCCAGACAAACCCTTTGTTTCCGCGACTCCAACCACGATGTACCGCTTACCCCTGATCCTCAAATCCTTCCCGATGGCGGATCTCTCTGTACTAAATAATTGATCGCGGACTTTAGAGCCAATAAACGCAACTGGTCGAACGGTATCCAAGTCATTTTGATTAAAAAAGAATCCCTCTTGGGGTCGAAAGTTTCTAATCTTTGGCAAGTTCAAATCTGTGCCGACTAGGTTAGTAGAAATGTTGACATTGCCTCTGACGACTTGAATTTGAGGCCGTTGTAAAAATGCGGAAACCAATTTAGCGGCTGGGACTTGCTTGGCGATCGCTTGAGAATCCTCCAACGTCAGCGTACTCGCCGAACCCAAACCTTGGCTAATTCCGCCTGTTCTAGCTGCGCCTGCGGTAACGACCATCACATTGGTGCCCAACGCTTCGAGTTGCAGCGCCGTTGACTCCTGTACGCCTTGACCGATCGAGGTAATCATAATAACTGAGGCAATCCCAATAATTACGCCCAACATCGTCAACCCTGTCCGCAGCTTATTATTCCATAGGGTTTCGATCGACATCGTTAGAAGTTCACGGAACGAGATCTTGCGCTTGCGACGACGATGCGATTGATTGTTTGATGGTGGTAAGCCCTGTTTTTTCATGAGAAATCAAGACTCCTTAGAAGATCCGCCGTTCAGGTTAGTCGTCGGGCGAGTTCCCGGTGGAAAGCTGAGTAAGACCCGTTCGGTTCCAGTTAAGCCTGACTTGATCTCGGTTTTATCATTCACCGTCGTCCCCACGACAACCGGGACAAAGACGGGATTCCCTTTATCCTTGGCGACAAATACACCCTGCGCTTTGTCTTGTTGAACGATCGCCCCTGTCGGCACCACCAGCACATTTTTCAATTCCCCCGCATTGAATATCACATTCACATTCATTCCCGATCGGAGTAAACGTTGAGGATCAGAAACGGATGTTTTCACCTCAAAACTCGTCACATTTTGCACAACAACAGACTGGGTTGCAATTTGCGTCACCTTTCCGGTTAACAATTTTCCGGGATAGGCATCAACTTGAATGGTGGCGGTCAAGGCTTTACGAATTTGGGCGATATTCGCTTCGGCAACTTGGGCAACAATTTGATTGGTTGAGGCTAGCGACAAAATTGATGATGATGACGCAGATGTGACGGCACTTCCTGCTGTGGTGGGCGTGACAAAGGCACCGGGGTCAGAAAATTTCCGCGCTACGGTTCCACTGAAAGGAGCACGAATCACCATGTCATCGAGACTGGCTTGAATAATTTGTACAGATCCAGATGCAGCCGTCACCTTGGCATCAGCTTCCTCAATGTCCTCCGATCGTGACCCGGCCTCAGAGAGATCCAGAGCGCTTTGTTTTTCCTGGACCATTGCTTCGGCTTGGCTAATTTCCTCTGGACGGGTTCCCGATCGCATGAGTGAAACCCCTTGTTCCGCTTGCTTAACTTGGGTCTGGGCACGATCGCGGTTCGTCCGAGACGTATTGAGACTTTGAAGTGAAATCGCCCCATCACTATACAGAGATTGATTGCGCTGGAGATCATCGTCCGCCTGACCGAGGGCATATTGGGCATCCTTTAGTTTGGCTTGGGCTTCGCTGATGTCCTGAACTCGATTGCCATTGCGGAGTTTTTCTAAATTGGCGGTTTGTTCTGCTAGTTGGGCTTGAGCGGTGGCGATTTCTTCGGTGCGATTGCCATTGCGGAGTTTTTGTAAATTGGCTTCCGCTGCTACGAGATTACCCTGGGCTTGACGATATTGCCCTTGAAGATTTGAGTCGTCCATATACGCCAGCACCTGACCTTTTTCAACCAAATCACCTTCTTTGACAAGCAATTGTTTCAAAATGCCGGAGGTTTTAGGACTGACATTAACCGATCGTTCTGGCTGTACTGTGCCATTAGCCGAAACAGTAATGGTCAGATCTTTCCGCTCGACCAAAGCCATTTGGACCTGGTTCTTTGCCTTCTGCTGAGGGACTAAAACCATCTGCCTATAGGCAACATAACCAATTCCCGTTATGGAAATCAGTACCAGTGCTATTAGCCACCATTTCTTCTGTTTGGGTTGATTCAGACTTTTAGGTTTTAGGGCAATGCTCACGATCGGCTCCTTTGATTTTAGAGGAAATGATTAGACCACGACTATGTAGGTGTTAAATGGGATATTTTATTGATTTCTCTATGAAATAGTTTGTGTCTTAAACTTCAGTCACTCTCTTTGAATATCGAGGTTTTTTCGAGAGGTAAAACAAAGAAACCAATGCCAATAATCCGGGCGCTGCTAGCCATACCCAAAATCCTGGCAGAAAACTAGAGATCAGTGCATTGGGTGGTAAGCCTTCACTACTCAGCAATTTATACTGAAATCCGAGTAGTGTCCCGCTAAACCCAATGGCAACAGCCGTTATTCCCATGATGGCAGAGATTTTATAGTTCCGATAAGCAAAGAAGAAACAGCTAACCCAATAGATCGGATTAGCTAGCCAGCCTAATGCTGTAATTTGAAGCAACATTAGCCCAAAGATTCCAAAAAAAGTTAGCTCAAAGCCTCGCATTGTGTAGTGGTAATTATTCGGGTTAGGGACTATGAGTGGGTCGATCGGAACAATCTTAAACAAAAGACAGGGCAAAGCCATAGCAATGCCATACAGTAAAAGTGATAATCCTAAAGACAAAATCTTATAATTCATTATAGATATTAAACATTATCGGAAATTATTTTTTAGAGATTCAAAGCCTTGCTAGGCAAGGGCTGTAAATTCGCAAAACCCTATTTCCGATTAAGTCTATTGTTTTTTTATGGGTACTCTAGCCTGTAATATAACAAGCCGAGGATTGATTTCGTGGTTGAATTGATTAAGATCATTACAAAATAGAATAAAACATCGACTAACTTGCAATTAAAAGTCATATTTTATTTTTGATTTCCTAAAACTTTAGAATTATTTTGAAGACCTTAATCTAATTGAATTATTGGAAATTTGGACTTGCGGAGATGGCAGAGCTTGCTTTGACCCGACGAAAGATTTGTCCACAATGGAACTATGGGATTCATCCTCGTTCTTCAAACTCAAGTAAACAATGAGGTTATTGATTTACAGCGACTAAGATTAGACTTGTTGCCTTATAAGGTAGATTGATTCTATGCCCTGACAAGATGGTAGACGATGCTCAACATCCAACGTGCCCTAGAGAATGACCGCCTGTTGAGGGCGTTGACTGGACTGAATCGCCAAGCGTTTGACGCGTTGTGCGAGGTCTTTGG
>JAPLHZ010000367.1 GCA_026389365.1 Cyanobacteriota bacterium | reverse complement strand
CACTGGGCGATGGCCACCTTGCCCGCTTTTTCAACCGCCCTACTGTCTATAGACGGTAAAAGTATTCGGGCAACGAGTACCGGCGGGAATGGAGAAAACCAAAATTTTGTCAGTTTGGTCTCGCTCTATAGTGAGCAACTCGGGGTGCTACAAATTCGCATGATGGAGAATAAGAAGGCCAGTGAAATTCATGTCGCCCAAGCGCTGCTAGCCCAATTACCCGCCTTGCCACCCGGTCAATGTTTCAGTTTTGACGCGCTCCACACCCAAACGGCAACTGCGATTGCGATCAATGAAACGGAACAAGATTATTTGATGGCCCTTAAGAAAAACCAGCTTGTAAGTTATACCGAAGTCGAAACCCTCAGTCAGACTCAAGGTCCTATTTCCCAGGTCAAAGAGCAGGATGATTCCCATGGACGCCAAGTTCATAGAACCGTGGAATTGTTTGAGCCAACCCCCGCCTTGCGGTTAAAATTTCCTAACTTGGCCAGCGTTGCCAGAGTTCAACGCTCTGGATTGAGATTGCAAAAAACAATTCTCAGAGACCGTTTATTACTTAAGTAGTCGGCCTTGGCAGGCGGCAGACTTACCTGAAGGCGACAAAAGAGCACTGGAGGATTGAAAATAAATTGCACTGGGTTAAAGATGTCTTGTTTAACGAAGATGACCCCGCTCGACGAGGTAGGGCTGATTCTTTACTCAAAAGAAATCCTTAAACCTGCACTGTTACGTTGTTCATATTTTGATTTTCAACGAACTTGCAGGGATTCAGCAGTTTCTCTCTTTTAAGAGAATCAGCCCTACGCTCGACGAGGGGGACATGCACCTGTGAACTGGGCCATCTTCAATTCCTTTGCCATTACGTTAGCCAGACGCGGAGGCTACCGTACCGTACCGGATGCCCTCAGAGCTTGGGCTAATATGCTCGACAATGTTTATCTTTTCTTTGTATGAAACCACCCTGCCTTTTTAAGGGGGTTAGGGGGATCGGGTCTCAATTGTCAAACCTTCGATTTTTCAAACACCCTCTTAAGCTACTCAGCCTTAAGCTACTCAGCCAAAGCTTTAAGCGTGCAACACTTTCCAGCGCGCTTGCAAATCACGAATGGTATACACCGCCTGGAACTCAATCCCCTGCTGCGCATAAAACTCGGCCCCACCTTGTTCTCGGTCCAGCAGCGAAATCACCTGCGTGACCACATAGCCCGCCTCACGCAACCGATCGACCGCCTTCATCGCCGACTGGCCTGTAGTCACGACATCCTCTAGCACCACGACGGGGCTTCCCGCTGGCAACGTCGGACCCTCAATGAAGACTTGGGTCCCGTGATCTTTTATTTCTTTACGGACAATCAGCGCGGTCAACGATCGGCCTTCATAAGCCGCCACCACACTTGCTGCGGTCACAATAGGGTCAGCCCCCAGAGTCAAGCCTGCAACAGCCACGGTGTCCGTTGGGATTAAGTCGAGCAATACCCGACCGACTGCCAGTCCGCCTTGGGGATGGAGCGTTACTTGTTTTCCATTGATATAATAGGTGCTGCGTTGACCGGAGGATAATAGGAAATCTCCTTCTTTGTAGGCCACTTGGCAAAGCAATGTCAGCAATTCATCCTGGAGAGCAGAACGATCGGCAGTAGTCCAGGCAAAAGATGGGGTCATAGAAGTCAAGGAGTAATGGCTCAGATGGAGGTGAACGATCGATTCGATGTCGGGCAAACTAAATCAATATCTGAAATGTCGGCTACCATGAATCGAAAACTTACAGGATTATAAGTTTGCTATGAGCAAGAAATTGAGAATTTTGGCTAGTTTACTCTTAATGGGTAGCTCCATCATCGGGTTCGGTGCCGCATCGGTGCAAGCCCAAGAAACAAATAACGAACTGTTTCGCCCCAAGGAAACACCTCAAGAAGCTATGGAACGTGAATTTTACACTAACGATAAAAGCATCTTGAGAAGTCGTGACATTGGTGGTGTGTTGGACCCAGCGCACCTGATTGGATTGCCTAACTATAACGACAATGCCATTATCTTGGACTCTAAGAGCGTCAACCGGATGCATCGTTATCTGCAAGAGCAGCAAACTTATTCTAGTCCCACCCTTCGCAGTGCGGATTTGAATTCCCCGTTTAATACGTCGGTGCAGCTTCTGCCCCTGCGGACCGGGAATATGACGAACTCGAATACAATAGACAATGGCATGATGCCTTCGTTTGGCCGTCCGTCTGGCATGGCGCAACCTCTGTCGGCTCCCCCTAGCATGATGCCTGGACCCGCACTGACTCCCCCTCCACCGGTGGAAGCTAAGTTCTAAATCAGCGTAAATGCACTGAGCCTAATTGAGAAAGATCCTAATTGAAAAAAGCGGTGTCGAATCTTGAATTCAGCACCGCTTTTTTTTGAATTAATAGTTTGATTGAGGGTAACCGCGCCCCCTCATCTTCGTCATTCTTAAAGCGAAATGCCCGAGGCCCGACTTCACTTCAAATATCAACTTCAAATATCAACTTCAAATATCAATTTATTTCAACTGTTCTAGCGCTAAATTAACTTTCTGAACCCCGTCCTCACGATTTTGGGCTTGATATTTACGTTTCGCTTGTTGCAGGGCTTGTTCCGCTTCGTCTCGCTTGTTTTGAGATTGATAGGCTTTGCCCAACCAATAGAAGCCATCGCCGTCTTCAGGATCGAGACGGGTTACATCCTGATACGATCGCATGGCATTGCCATAATCGCTTTGGGTGTAGTAAAAATCGCCGATCGCGCGGTAGGCTTCACTGCTTTGGCTATTTAGGCTAATGGCCCGTTGATAGCTAGATAAGGCCCGATCGCGTTCCCCAATGCTTTCAGATACCTTCCCAAGCTGAACTTGAATGGTGGGATTGCGCGGGTCAAGTTGGGCGGCTTGGTCGAGATATTTTAGGGCACTGCTGGGGTTGCCCTTGGTTAGATACGCGATGCCGAGTCCTAGATTAGCTCGACTCGATCGCGCATCGAAGGTCAAGGCCCGTTGAAGCACGTTGATTGCATCGTCGGGCTTGTTTTGTTCTAGAAGAATAAAGCCAATGCCTTCACGGGCGGCTGTGTTTTTGTTGTCGGTTTTTAAGACTTCTAGGTATGCCTGGAATGCGACATCATATTGTTGCCGACGACTTAAGAGAATGCCCAGTCCGAGTTGAGCGTTGATATGGCGCGGGTTTTGAAGGATGGCGCTGCGGTAGGCGGTGATGGCTGGGTCCAGTTGGCCGAGGTTGGCATAGTTAAAGCCAAGGCCGTAGAAAAAATCCGCGTCTTTGGGGGAAAGGGCGATCGCTTGCTGGTAGCTCGATAGGGCGGCTTGGAATTTACCCTGTGCGCTTTGGAGAAACCCAATAGCCGAGAAGATGCGAGCGTTTGTAGGATCTAGGGTGGCAGCGCGTTCGTACAAAGACAGGGCGCTGGGATAGTTTCTAGCGTCGGCTTGTTCTCGGGCTTGCTTTAGTACGTCGTCTAGTTCAGCACTTGCAGCAGGGGTGACCTTCGGTTTGGGTCGCCACTGGGATAATACTTCCGGCTTCCCGATCGCCAGTGCGGATCTCGAAGGGGCAGCGGACAAACTGGCGGTCACTATCAAAGAAACTAAGACAAGCGATGGTTTCAGGAAACGAGACATAGTTGGCCAAGGGGGGGATTGGAAAAATGATACGATCGCAACTCAATCTATACACAGGCTGACGGTTGATGATTGTAACAGCATCCCTTTTGTTTTCGACATTTAAAACGATTAACCCAGACATTTTTTGTACGTATAAACATGTGAGTGAGCCGTTGTCTCGGCTCAACGTTAATCTAAAATCAATTCAAAATCAAAAAGCGGAGAGAAGAATTAACTCTTCTCTCCGCTTTGCAAGGAACGGGCCAGGAGGGATTCGAACCCCCGACACCGTGGTCCGTAGCCACGTGCTCTAGTCCACTGAGCTACAAGCCCTTGCGTTCGGCTCAACTAAATTATCACACCCTCTAAGAGAATGCAAAGTATTTCTGAAAATAGTCCGGTAAACCTGACAGATAGCGCCCCCACGGCCTTAACCCATCTCGATTCTGACGGACAAGCCCAAATGGTGGATGTGTCCGCTAAACCCATCACGGCCCGAGAAGCGGTGGCTCAAGGTGAGGTTTGGATGGCAGTGGAAACTCTAGAGGCGATTTTGGCGGGCAATAGTCCCAAAGGTGATGTTTTGGGGACGGCTCGGCTAGCGGGAATTATGGGCGCAAAGCAGACTTCTGCCTTGATTCCGTTGTGTCATCCGTTGCCGATTCACAAAGTTGATGTCCAAATTGTTCCTGATATTGAGCTTCCAGGGTTTCGGATTACGGCGACGGTGCGAGTTAAGGGTGAGACGGGTGTGGAGATGGAGGCGTTGACGGCGGTGTCTGTTGCGGCACTGACGCTTTACGACATGGCCAAGGCGTTGGATAAGAATATGGAGATTCGCCAGATTGTGTTGCTGAAAAAAACAGGGGGGAAGTCGGGGGATTATGTCCGATCGGTCAGCAATTCTGAATATAAGAAAATGATGTGTTAAAAGTCTTACCCAGCAAAGATCTAAATATTTATTAATGAAGCTTCCGATACTTGGAAACATTAAAATCCTTCTAAATTCAGAGGGATTTTAATGTTTCCTTGGACGGTAAGACAGATCTCTCGACATCTATGAAGACTGTTCCCAAAGATTATTGATTAGAACAGTCTTCATAAAATGTCGAGAGAAACTCTAAAGTCCCATGTTTTGTCGCACTTATTTAATTGAGAACAACTTTGGTTCTCCCAGAATTCCCGTGGAGGACGCTAGATGTGGTTTGAAGGCAATTGACAATCCTAGGGAATTTAGGTTGCTGGAAATCGCGTATACCCATTAAGGTCGAGAGTGAGGCGTTGAAAGAGACGATTCACAT
>JAPLHZ010000055.1 GCA_026389365.1 Cyanobacteriota bacterium | reverse complement strand
CTCAAATGTTGCTGGAGTCACGCCGCACAATCGTTTGAACTCTACAGGCTCTAAATTCTTAGCTTGTTTATAACTCACGTTCAATTAGCTGAATTTATATCTATTGTACAACTTTATTCGACTTTCGCAGGAGGTCTAATGTATTCCATGATATTCTGGTACATCTACGTAAACTTAAAACTCCGCAATCACATAAAACTTTTTTAGGAATAGCAGCAACTTCACATAAGTGTGAATTCCTTGTAACGCCTGAGCGATCGCATCCGATAAATGCCCATACTTTATACAACGGAACTCGAACTCTCCCGGTTTCAGGTTCCCCGATCGTCCGTCAAGGATAGGCGTTGGCTACTGTGGATAACGTTGATATAAACTCTGCAAAAGTATTAGTGGTGGATGACCATCCCTTTAGTCGCATGGTTGCATCTGAACTCCTTGCGCTGGATGGCTACAATGTTTTGGAAGCAGAAAATGGTCCATCGGCCATCGATTTGGTCCTAGCCGAAGATCCAGATATAATCTTGCTGGATGTAATGATGCCGGGGATGGATGGTTATGAAGTCTGCCGTCGCCTCAAAGCGGATGACCATACCCGCTTGATCCCGGTTGTCTTTGTGACTGCATTACACGATCGGCAAGCTCGGCTTCGGGGCATTGAGGCGGGCGGCGATGACTTTTTGATTAAGCCCTTTGACGAGCTTGAGCTATCGGCCCGAGTCAAGTCCCTGATTCGCCAAAAGCGGCTGAATCAAGATCTAGATCATGCCGAAAAAGTATTGTTTTCGATCGCCCGCACGGTGGAAAGTCGCGATCCAAATACGGGTGATCACTGCGAACGACTGGTGAATCGGGGCAAGGCGTTTGGTGAATTTTTGGGCTTGTGTCGCAATGATGTTCGCGATTTGATGTGGGGAGGGTATTTACATGACATTGGCAAAGTGGGGATTGCAGATGCCATTTTGTTGAAGCCGGGAAAATTTGCTCCTGAAGAGTTTGAAATTATGAAAACCCATGTGACGATCGGCGAACGCATTTGTCAACCCTTGCGGACCATGCGCGGTGTCACGCCAATTATTCGTCATCATCACGAGCGTTGGGATGGATCGGGCTACCCTGACGGTCTGAAGGGCAATGATATTCCCTATTTAGCTCAAGTGTTTCAGCTTATTGACATTTATGATGCGCTGTCCAGTGAACGGCCTTACAAAAAATCCTTTACGCCTCAAGAATCAATTGCCATTATGGAGGAAGAAGCCGATCGGAACTGGCGAAATCCAGTGTTGATGCAGTCCTTTGTGGAATTTATTTATGTTACTGAAATTAATAAACCGAATCGCGATGTTTGGCTCGATCGCTATGTGAAGCGAACAGAACAACGGGTTGCGTCTTAGTCGTGGGGCTGACGGAGATCAATTCGATTGGCGAGGTATACTGCCCGTGATGGTATTGGGTGAAGAATCGATTATGGTCGCGATCGCAATTTTGGCAGCCGGAAAAGGCACAAGAATGAAATCCACGCTTCCAAAGGTTGTCCACACCTTGGGGCAAAAGACACTGGTAGAGCGGGTCCTAGATACAGCTCAGGGGCTGCAACCCGAGCGACAAATCGTGATTGTCGGCTATCAGGCGGATACGGTGCGTCAGGTATTGGCCGATCGTAGCCTTGAATTTGTTGAACAGACGGAGCAGCTTGGGACGGGACATGCGGCACAGCAATTGCTCCCAGCGTTGGCGGGCTTCACAGGCGACTTGATTATTCTGAATGGCGATGCGCCCCTGATTCGTCCGAGTACCTTAGAAAAACTGCTCAAAGTTCATCAAGAAAACGGCAATTCCGCCACCATTCTCACGGCCCAACTGACTAATCCTAAGGGATATGGACGCGTGTTTTGTGATGAAAAGGGCTATCTAACTGAAATTATTGAGGACCGTGATTGCACCCCAGAACAACGGGAAAATCGTCGAGTTAATGCGGGTATTTATTGTTTTCGTTGGCCCGATTTAGAGCAAGCGTTGCCAAAGTTGACGACGGAAAATGACCAGAAAGAATATTACTTAACCGATGCGGTGAATTTCCTCACTCCTGTCATGGTGATGGATGTGCCAGATGAAGCGGAAATCACAGGCATTAACGATCGTAAACAGTTGGCCGATGCCTACGCGATGCTGCAAGATCGAATTAAAACGGAATGGCTTCTGAAAGGCGTGACAATCGTGGATCCTTCTAGTGTGACGATCGATGACACCGTAACGATCGCGCCCAATGCCATCATCGAACCGCAAACTCACCTGCGCGGCACCACCACGATCGGGGCGGGCAGTCGGATTGGTCCTGGGAGCTTGATTGAAAATAGTACGATCGGCGAAAATACGACGATTTTGTTTTCTGTGGTGATGGATAGCACCGTCAATTCGGGTTCGACCGTCGGACCTTATGCTCATTTACGATCGGCGGCAGTGGTGGGTGAAAATTGTCGGATTGGCAACTTTGTAGAAGTAAAAAATTCTCAAATAGGATCTGGCACAAATGCAGCTCACTTGACCTATCTCGGGGATGCAACCTTGGGTACTCAGGTGAATATTGGAGCCGGAACCATCACGGTTAACTACGACGGACAGACCAAACATCACACTAATATTGGCGATCGGACCAAAATCGGGGCAAATAATTCCCTAGTTGCACCGTTGACGATCGGTAATGATGTGACGACTGCGGCAGGTTCCACGATCGTGGAACATCTCCCCGATGATTGCTTGGCTATTGCCCGTGCCCGTCAAGTGGTGAAGCCAAACTGGAAGAAGTCTTAATTTCTGGGTTTTTATTTGAACATTTTTCTCATGAAATGTACTGCATTTTTTGTTTCAGATCCCAAATCAAGGCATGTAGAATGAAAATTCCAGTCTACATGCCTATTAGCTGCCTCTGTTCCTAGGTAGGATAGTATAGCTACCGTATGTTTTAAGTCCAAGATGACAAAACTCAGATGCCCCCTCAACAAGACAAGCTTGATTCAGAAGATCGAGACAGAAAATCTTTGGAAATTCTGCGGCAGACTTCAGACAGCCAATGGATTAACGATTATTTGGATTTAGCGAAAGAGTTGTTTGAATTTCTAGAGCTTCAATCTGGCGATCCTCGGTTAGTGATCTCTCCACGAGGTAAAGATAGGATTAGCATTTCTATTAATCAACGATGGGTATTTACAGCAAATCCATCCAAATCAAGTTTAGGCTTTATTTTCGGGTCTGATTTTGCAGAAATTTCAGATATGTTATCCACTAGTATTAATACTAAAAGTTGGCGTTTTGATCCATTTAAAACAGAAACGAAAGATACAACTCCATATTTTCTATGGTTTCAAGGATATTCTAAAGATTTATTAACGTCTACCCAAGAATTAGCTTGGAAAGAAGCTGCTCTGATAGAAGCTAAGCGTGGTTCAGCCTCATCTCACTTAAGATGGCACGCTCCCACTCTTTATCGCGCCATAGTTGATTTAGATTATAGAGACTTGCTACTTTCACAACTATTTCCAGAAGATTATCAGAAAATAGATCTAAAGAAGGTTAACCGAGATGAGCGATCTGATTTAAATATTCAGCGTCAAAAGATTGAATCAGAAGGCTATTTTGATGCTGCAAATCTTGAAGATGCTAGGAAAAAAGTAACAACATCCATAGTACAGAGACAAGGACAGTCTGAGTTTCGTCGAAAATTGCTTACATTATATGGTGGAGAATGTGCAATAACAGGTTGTGATGTAGAACCAGCGATCGAAGCCGCCCACATTATTCCATATCAGGGAACCTCAACGAATCACCCTGCTAATGGTCTGCCGCTAAGAGCGGATATTCACACCCTATTTGATTTACATTTGATCTCAATTCAGCCGGATAGTTATGAGGTAATAATTGCTCCTGAACTTGATGGAACTTTCTATCAAGGGCTAGCTCAGAAAAAACGGTTCTCCTAGAATTGCCGTGGTCGGCATCCAGATATAGCGTTCATCGATTGGCTGTAAAATCAAGATGTTAGCCAGCAAGCGAGGGGCCTCATGGAGAATCAGATTCACATTCCACTCGATTTACCGGATGTCCGCCT
>JAPLHZ010000091.1 GCA_026389365.1 Cyanobacteriota bacterium | reverse complement strand
TTGGCGATTGCGGATGTGGTCTGGGTTACGGGAGTAGCGATGACTCATAAGTGACAACAATGAGCAGAATTATTTCTTCAATATCAGCCTTTTTTGCCCCCTTGACAATCAGCCTAATTTTCTTAACCTGTCACCCATCGCCTAAAGAACAACCTGCATTAATCAATAGAAAATTAAAAATTGATATTGGCGGGTCTATTTTTAATAAAGTTAAAGAAATAGCGAGAATCGATCCGCCAGCAATTCCTAGAAGTACGCGATTGCCTAGTAAATAAACTAGCGCTAATGTCAGTCCTGACGGAAACCAAACCGATGCAACTCCGCCAGGCAAGGTTGCAAATTCATGACTAAGTTTTACACCGATCGCATAGCAACACTCCGGACAGTTTTTGATTGGCAACGGTAGAATGCGGGTTCCAGCCTCTGAACTAATGCTTGTTCCAACGGCAGAATGCGGGTTTCAGCTCACAATTTAAAAACTGTCCGGACTATTGATAGGCGATCGCTATTAGTAGATTAAGAATCAGAAATCGAAAAATCCCCTTATGCACTAGCCAATTACCGTTCATGTAGTGTATATTAGATTGCTAAAAGTTTTCTATTTATACCCCACATAACTTTTTTTAGCATCCTGCAAAATCAGCAATTCCAAATTAGAAAACGCTATGGCTCAAAAGCGTTGCCTAGCAAAGGCTTGACTTTCGTTAAGGAAACGTCTGATCGCTGGGATGGCGCAGAATCGTTCCGAATTTGGAATTGCTGTATGGCTTTAGCTGCACTACCCCAGAATCGTTTTCTCTGCTTTTCTAAATTTGCTCTCAGTTGAATTTAACTTCTGCGTATCCGATTTGGCAGTCGTTAAAAAGTCAGGAGAAAGTCATGTCTTTTCCTAGGCAGGGCTACTGAACCAGGGATATGCTCTTTGCATAAGGAAATAAAGAGGGCAACCCTGAATGCAGGTTGAGGAAACGCTGGCGGCAATAGACACTAGCTAATCCTGGATGCTTCCATCAGGCAACGTTGCCCCCGCAAAATTTGCCCCGGCCATCAACGCACTGCTAATTTCAGCCCGAATTAGGTTTGCTCCTCGCAAATCCGCTCCCCGCAAATCCGCTCGTCCTAGATATGCCTCAATTAGATTGGCTTCTAGAAGTAAGGCATCTTTTAAATTAGTGCGACCTAACTCAGCCTTATTCAAGCGAACTCGGGCCATTTTGCTATTTTGCAAATTAGCTTGGTTTAGTTTGGCTCCATTTAGAGTCGCATCCGTCAAAATTGCATCAGTCAGAATCGCCCGAGTCAAATCTACGCGATTCATTTTGGCATCTTGTAACATTGCCCCAGACAGATTCGCCTCGGTCAAAATGGCATCGCTCATAAACGCATTCGTCAGCTTCGCCCCGGTTAAATTTGCCTGGGTTAAATTCGCCTCTTTCAAGCTAACTTCCGTCAAATTTGCTCCCGCTAGATTAGCCCGCTGGAGATTTACTCCCGATAGATTGGCTCCTTTTAAATCTGCATATTGAAGATTTGCACCCCGCAAGTCCGCACCCGGCAACCCGCGTCCTTCTTCCCGCATATTTGCACTGCGCAGACAAGTACTTCGCAAATCTGCACCATTCAAAATTGCGCCACGTAAATCAGCTCCACTAAGATTTGCATCTAGCAAGGTGCTCAGCGATAGGTCTGAACAGCGCAGGTCCGATCGGCTGAGGTTACAGCCCATGAGATCCGCATCGCGAAAATCACAATTCGACAAGTCTGCTTGGCTGAAATTTGCCCCGCGCAACAGACTCCCTTTAAGATTGGCTTGGTGGAAGTTGGTTCGGCTGAGGAAGGTTAAAATGAGGTTGGTACCTTGGAGATTACTGCCCGAGAAGTTGGCTCCAATCAAGTCTGCACCTTGGAGTTGAATGCGGTGAAGATCAAGTCCTGAAAAATCTATATGACCGGATTTGTATTGGGTGAGCAGGTCTTCAGGAGTCATGACGGGCAATTCCAAATAAAATACTGTAAGAAAGTGGAAGTAAAAAGTTAATCAATTTTAAAGACTAAGCGCGAATGCCTGTTGCGACGACTGACTCATCAGAGGGCATTCGTTTTGAAGCGGTACCGACTTCTGAGATTGAAGCCGATCGCGCCTTAAATGCCCGCATTATGGCATCGATCGTCGTTTCATACTCATCGGAATCTGGCAATTTCCGGGCAATTTCCCGCAATTTAATCGCTAAAATTTCTGGTTTTCGGTGTAGCCTGAATGCCGTCGCGAGTAATGGCATCGTGGCTTGTTGCCGCAGGGTCATGCCTTCAATCGCGTTTTCAGGTTCAATGCTATTCACCAAAATCAATAGTAAATGCTTAAGTCGTAGTGGATTGGCCAATTTCACAATGTCAAAGTGCAAATCAAACACGGCAGAATCGATCGCCTCCACCATGCGGCTCCCCGTATCATCACCCCAAGACGATGGGGGAATTACGTCGTGGGGCCTAGGAACATGGTTATCTCGGCCCACCTCGTCGAAATTCGCTAGCGACTCAGCCTCACTACTATTGAGATTGGGGGTGAAGCTTGGTGTGAGGTTTAGTTCGGCAGCGATCGGGGGAGTTTCTACGATCGCCACGTGGTAAAGAGCTTGTAGATGATCGATTAATGTCTCTGCCAACAAACTATATTCAATGGGCTTGCTCAACCGACTTACGACTTGTTGCAACCCTTTTTTTAAGTCCTGACGGGTGGCGTGGCGTTGATGCATCATGTTGGTCAAATCGATCCAACTCATAGCCCCTAGCTTAGCCAAATCCTCTTCCCAGATAGATTTGGCGGCACAGAACGCTAGCTTTTTTAGACGGATTTGGTTGGGAAGCAGGACTAGTTGGGCGGAAATAGTAGTGTAGAGCGTGGTCTGGGGCTTGACTTGGGGATTAGTGGGAGGCACTACCCCTAGGAACATGGTGGTTGGATCTTCGCCGCCCCGAACCAAGAAGATTGCCTCTAGGATGGTGTCGGCAATTTGAGAATATTCGGCGGGTTTGCTGAGGGTATTGACGCTGATATGAAGGTGCGATCGCAGGAATGTCAAGTCGGGAAACTGCTCGAAGATCTCGTCTAAAACCCGATAAATCATGGCTTCATTCGGTGACGCAATATCTCCAACCCAAGCACCTTCGTTAACATAAGTCAGAAACTTATAAATTCGCGTGGCATTTTCATCTTGGGCCAATTGCCGAGCAATGGTAGCAGCCGCATCCTGCATGAGAAACCTTCAGTCGTGAAAAGATCAATTAGATTTTTAACGAAACGCAGACTACGGATATCAAAGACCCAGGTCTCGAATCAGGATTATCAGGAGTTGCTTAACAGTATGCCCATAAATGTTGTAATCGATAATAGTTTAGTTGCAATTTATGATAACTGAAAAAAGTTCCTTAACATGGCTCGATCGTATCGGTCTTATGGCGATCGTCATGGCCATCGATCGCAGTCGCATCGCCATGATTTATCATAGGTAATCTCTTGCAGAAACTCGAATTTTCTGATCATTAAGATTCTGTAATCATCATCCTTAGCTCCTATGGACTTTCTCCGTCTCCAAAAAGCCCTTGCCTTTGAAGCTGAAGCTGGATTTAATGATCTTCAGGGAAATCAATATCGGTTTAGTGAATTTCTTCAAATTGCTTTGGGGGAGCCTAGCTCTGTGCTCGATCGGCCCGATCGTCAAAAGCTTCAAACTCTGGCTGAAAAATACTCTAGTTACGGGGATCTAGAGTTCGCCGATCGGCAGCATTTAGTCGCAGAAACCAGGCGTACTGTTTATAGTCTTAAACAATATAGTCTTAAACAATCGACGCAACAGTCCATTCAACAGCAATCGACGCAACAGCAGCCCACGCAAAATTCCGCCACAAAAACAATTATCCGCAGTCCAACTAATTCCAGTAAAGAAGCCTCTCCATCTGGCAAAATTCCCGATCTCGAACAAGCGGTCATGTATCTTCCTGGAGTCGGACCTAAAAGTGCTGAAAAACTCGCTAAACTCGGCATTATCACGGTTCGAGATTTGCTCTACTACTATCCCCGCGAACATATCGACTACGCCCGTCAGGCCAAAATCCGGGAACTCAAAGCGGGCGAAACGGCCACGATCGTCGGCACTATCACCGCTTGCAATTGCTTCACTACTGTCAAAAACAACAAGCTCACTATTTTTGATCTGACCATTAAAGACAGTTCGGGACGCATGAAATTAAGCCGTTTTTTCATGGGCAGTCGTTTTTCGGGGCGCGGTTGGCAAGAGCAACAAAAGAAAATGCATCCCACCGGAGCCGCCGTCGCCGCTTCAGGACTGGTTAAGGAAACCCAATATGGACTCACCCTCGATAATCCTCAAATTGAAATTTTAGAATTTGATGGCGAAGTAGACTCCGATACGGTCGGGCGGATTTTGCCAATTTATCCCTTAACTGATGGTGTCGGTGCGGATTTAGTACGACGCGCCATGAAGTCGGGATTACCTGCGGCGGCCAGACTCGCTGAAACCTTACCGGAGGGATTACGATCGCAATATGACTTAGCTGAAATTCAACGAGCCATTGCGCAGATTCATTTCCCGGACGATCGTGAATCTCTGGATGCGGCCCGAAGACGATTGGTATTTGATGAATTTTTCTATTTGCAATTGGGTTTATTGTCTCGTCGATACCGCGAACAAGCCAAACAAACTAGCGTCATTCTGCAACCCGAAGGATCGCTAATCACCGAATTCTACGAGGGTCTGCCCTTTGAACTCACCAAAGCTCAAGCCCGTGTTGTGAATGAAATTCAGAATGATCTCACTAAGCCCGTCCCCATGAACCGTTTGATTCAAGGCGATGTCGGATCTGGGAAAACAGTTGTGGCCGTCATTGCCTTACTTGCAGCCATTCAGGCGGGATACCAAGGCGCATTCATGGCTCCGACAGAAGTATTAGCCGAGCAGCATTATCGCAAACTTGTTGAATGGTTTAGTCTTTTACATTTACCTGTTGAATTGCTCACTGGCTCCACTCGGGTTGCAAAACGTAAACAAATTCATGCTCAATTGCAAACGGGAGAATTACCTTTACTGGTTGGCACTCATGCATTAATTGAGGATCCCGTTCAGTTTCAAAAACTGGGCTTAATCGTAATCGACGAACAACATCGATTTGGAGTTCAACAACGTGCGCGATTGCAACAGAAAGGTGATAATCCCCATGTTCTCACTATGACAGCGACTCCCATTCCTCGCACATTGGCTTTAACATTGCATGGCGATTTAGATGTGAGTCAAATTGATGAACTTCCTCCAGGTCGAAAAGCAATCAAAACCACGGTCCTGACTGGAAAAGATAGACAAGCAGCCTATGATTTAATGCGTCGCGAAATCACGGATGGTCGTCAGGTTTATGTGGTGCTTCCTTTAGTTGAAGAATCTGAAAAATTAGATCTAAAATCGGCAGTTCAAGCTCATGCTGATTTGCAAGATAATGTATTTCCTGATTTAGTGGTTGGATTGTTGCATGGCAAACTTTCATCTGCTGATAAAAATGCGGCGATTTCAGCCTTTCGCGATCGTACTACCCAAATCTTAGTGTCCACCACGGTTGTCGAAGTCGGAGTTGATGTCCCCAATGCCAGCATTATGTTGATTGAACATGCTGAGCGGTTTGGCTTATCACAATTGCACCAGTTGCGTGGTCGAGTGGGCCGGGGCGCTGCACAATCGTTCTGTCTTTTGCTCAGCACCTCAAAAAGCGACACAGCCCGTCAACGCTTGAAAGTGATGGAGCAATCTCAGGATGGCTTTTTTATATCCGAGATGGACTTACGATTCCGTGGTCCTGGTGCTGTTTTGGGGACACGGCAGTCTGGATTGCCGGATTTTGCCTTGGCGAGTTTGGTTGAAGATCAAGAGGTATTGGAAATTGCACGAGATGCGGCCCAAAAAGCGATCGATAAGGATCCAACACTCGATCGTTGGGCAGCGATGAAGGCAGAACTTGACTATCGCTATACTCGACTTCTCGGCGGCGCAATTTTGACTTAGATTTAAGTTTGATTTAGTCGTAATTTGGATTGAATGGACGATCGTAGACGAAAATGAACGATCGCGGTCGATTTTTCTAAACTTAGTTATTCATAGGTCTGTAGCGTTGTTTTGCGTTCTCTAGTATGGTGAGACGGGCTTAAAATTAGGTGCATAAGGCCTTGATTTTAAGTATCATTTTTCACCTGCTCTGTTTAGGACATTTGCTAAATTTTCATGGAAACCTCGCGCAATCTTGCTGTTTTACTATCGGTTCCCGAATCCTTTTTGTTGTCGGGTCTAGAATGCCTCGCGACTCAGTATGAACAAGAGATTCATCCTGCATTTTTAATATATGGCAGCCAAGAGTTTGAAGCCCTAGCTGCCGTTGAGCTAGCTCGCAAAGGGAAAGCCCTAGAAGTCTTTATCTATGCATCTAATGCTGCTGGTGATTTGCCGCTTAATCCTGAAGTGTGGTGGAAAGGCATTTATATGGGCGTTGAAGCTGCTTCTGGTGGGGGACGATATAGGGGGAAAGCGATTCATCGTCCTGCGGCGACCTTGGATGCAAAAAAGCCTTCAGCGGTGTTTTGGAAGATGATGGATCTGAAAAAACAAATTGCCGGAATGCCCATTGGTCGAATGCAGACGTTGGCCAAAAAAGTGTTATTACCCGATCGTTATCTCCCGGACAAGCCCACGTTAATTGAGTACCCGTTCCACCAAACCAAATGGTTTAAGCCTGCCACTGCTGCAAATAGTTAAGCCGATCGGTTAAGCATCAATCGAAAGGTTAGAATTCTTGATGATTCTAACCTTTGCCGATTTTAATGAAGCGCGACACAATTTTTTATCAAATTTTCCAACAGTTTCCGATTCTTCTGTTTGATTTACTGCCATCGCTTCCAGGAAATTCTCTTCGCTATACATTTGAATCTGTAGAAGTGAAGGAAGCTTCTTTCCGGATTGATGGGGTACTCACCCCGCCCGATCCGAGTGGAGATGTATTTTTTACCGAAATTCAAATACAGTTCGATCAACTGCTTTATGAACGCATGTTGGCTGAGATTAGCAATTATGTTTACCGACGAACAGAGTTGTTTGCCAACTGGCAAGCGGTTGCTATTTATCCTAGCCGAACTATTGAACAATCTACGACCAAGGTTCCACCTGAATTATTTGCTAGTGGCCGAATCATCCCTGTTTATTTAGATGAACTAGGTGAAATTGAGCAATTACCTACTGGATTGGGATTGATGGTTTTGACCACATTGGAGGGCAATCAGGCGATTTCGGAAGCGAAGGGAATGCTAGACCGTTCGTCTCGATCGGACAATTGGAATGCCATAATAGACATGATTTCGACGATCATGGTTTATAAATTTACTGAGTTAAGTCGCGAGGAGGTTGATGCGATGCTAGGGTTTAAAACTGATGAATTAAAGCAGACTAGAGTATATAGAGATGCTCGGGAAGAAGGACGGGAAGAGGGACGGGAAGAAGAACGACGAGAGCTTGTATTTATGCTCCTGAGTTATAAATTTGGTGAATTGTCTGTAAAAAACCAAGCTCAGGTCCAAGCTCTAGAGTTCGATCGTCTACAGGCACTGAGTAAAGCCTTACTTGGATTTACTGACATTGCAGAGTTAGAGAATTGGTTTTAACGGTTGCTGATTTGAGGAACTATGCATTTTTCACTACGTCCTTAAATCTACGTCGCTATAATTTAAGCGTGCAGACTTAAGGAGAATTGTGATGCGTAGTGTCAGAAAGAGTGTGATCAAGCAACTTGCGGGAACTTTGGTCTTCAGTCTGGGGATGGTTTTGGGGCCGATCGGTAGTAGCCAAGCTGCCGAAGAAATCACCTTACGGTTTGGTCCATTTGAGCAGACTGTAAAGGTCGAAGAAGTGGAGACCTATGCAAAAACGGGGCAACTGTCTCCGAATCTGCAACTTTTTAGCCCATTTTTAACGCCATCTGTCCGTAAGGGACTCACCACCAAATTAGACCTGAATCCTCAAGTTGTGGGCCGCGTCGTGGGAGATTTACTCAAATCGCCCGCAGGTCAGCAGCTTATGGCCAATGTTCAGACGGCCTCTCCGGGATTAACGCCGGAACTAGTGCAGGTGGGGGTCTCGTTGGCGGCGGCTCAGTTTGGCGCTGTGGATGCGATCGGAGTGTTGAGGACGATTCCGACCAAAACAGTCACAATTGATTTGTCACAGGCCGCTGCGATCGCGTCAAAAATTAATCTGAATTATTGGAAAAGCCAAGCTCTAGGCGGATTACTTGAAAAAAATTTGTTTGTGGAGGACACCGCAAATTTTAAGAGTGCGATCGATCCGAGCGTCCCAGGACCGATCGCATATCAGCGCCAGAGCTTGAAGCTGGTGGACGGGACGCGAAACGATCGGGAAGTTCCGGTTGATTTGTATTTGAGTGAGGCAGCAACCCCGGCATCGCCCACGGTGGTGATTTCGCCGGGATTTGAAGCCAGTAAAAGTTTTCTCGGTTACTTGGGTCGCCATTTTGCTTCCCATGGCATTAACACAATGGTGGTCGAGCATCCGTCTGTATTGAATTTATTTAAGCTATCGGCATTTGATGTCGAGAAGCTGCTGCCTTCACAAGAATTGCTCGATCGTCCAAAGGATTTGCAGTTTGCATTGAATGAATTGGGCAAAGACTCCAGTCTCAAACTCAATTTAAACCAAGTTGTAGTTCTAGGACATTCTATGGGCGGCTATGATGCACTGGCGTTGGCGGGCGGTGAGCTTCAGCTTGATGAATTACGCCAATTCTGTCAGCAGCCTAATCGCTTAATTACCCGATCGCCAGGGGATTGGTTGCAATGTGCGGGTAAATCAATTCAACAACGCAGCCTAAATTTAAAGGATAATCGATTCATTGGGACGATCGTTCTGAATCCGGTTGCAGGTCAAATTTTTGGGAAGTCAGGATTAAAGCAATTGACAACGCCAACGTTGATGCTAACGAGTACTGAAGATGCCTTGACACCAACCTTTGATCAGCAATTACAGCCCTTTATGCAATTACCTACGCCAAAGTATTTGATTACTGCGATCGGTGCAACTCATTTAAGTGTGAGCGATCGGTTTAATGCAAAGAATGATAACAAGGCGTTAATTAAAGAACGTGTCGGATCAGATACTGAAAATCTTCGAGCTGTTGTACGCGGAACGAGTTTAGCGTTTGTAAAGCAGTTCATGAACGATCGCGATCAATATAAACCATTCCTAACAGCGGGATATGTTCAATCACGATCGACCGCTGAGTTACCCTTGCGATTGAATTCCGAATTACCAAGCAGTGTTACTAGGCTTTTGAATTTTGCTGGTGTGTTTTAGTCAAATTTAAAATGTACTGAAAAGCAAATCCAAAGTCCCAAATTTTTCCCGTGGTGGGAGAAACGATCGTATTCAGGTTGATTCCTTTAGATTTGCTATGGAGATTCCTGTGTCAATCGTTTCATGATTCTCAGAACCATTGCTAAATCATCATCATTATCTAAAACGAACTCTTTCGATCGTCCGTAATAAGGCACTTCCTGCTGCTCCAACTTCAGGAAAACAAAGTTACTGCCATTTGTCACCCACCCATAGACAGGATGTCCTGGATTCGGTGCGCCGAGCATATAGGACAAGACCTGCGGAATCCCGACTTTCAGCGATAACTCTGCCCGCTTAGATTCAATGACCAAGACCCAAAACTCTTCCTTTAGCACCAGAACATCCATCCGCCCCCGCACTGAAAAATCACCACTATCGACCACAATTTCTACTTCTTCTTCAGTACTGATATAAAACGGTGGAAAAAACAATCCTGCTAAATCCAGGAGTGGAGAGACTATTGCTAACTTCACTGTGCTTTCTAGAATCGATCGTCGGGTCAGATTTTCATAGGCTGCGCGGACCCTTAGAAGGCGTTCCTGCTCGCGATCGTTCAACTCTGGTAATGCTTCATGCCATTCCGGAAAAAAATCCTCTTCCTCTTCTGCCTGAACCAGTCCAAAGCGCTGTTCTAAGATGTATAGCGTGACTTTATCGGCAGATAGGGTTTGCATTAGACCTGTTCCTTTTCCATTCGAGGTATGGTCTCGATTAATCTGATTAATTGTGAGTTTATTTTAGCGTGAGTCGAGATGAATCGTTCTGGTGAATGCCTTTAGGTTAGCGAATGAGGAGCGATGGCCTATGGATTGGCACCGATCGCCCCGCCACCACTTACAAAATCATTGGATAGACGATCGCCTCTCACCACCCATGCACTCAAAACGGAAGTGTCTCGTAGCAAGGAAGGATTCATTTGTCACCTTCAGAATACCTATGATGAAGATCTACCGCCCATTTGGGCCATGGTATAGCTATAGCCAGTGAAGTTAGGACGCAGCAAGAGCAAGAACGGAGTCTATAGCATCATGAAGATTAGGTGAATCCCTTAGGAGTTTACGGATACGAGATTTCAGCCAAGCCCAACAGTTTTCAATACGGTTAAG
>JAPLHZ010000059.1 GCA_026389365.1 Cyanobacteriota bacterium | reverse complement strand
CACCTGTGAACTGGGCCATCTTCAATTCCTTCGCCATTACGTTAGCCAGACGCGGAGGCTACCGTACCGTACCGGATGCCCTCAGAGCTTGGGCTAATATGCTCGACAATGTTTATCTTTTCTTTGTATGAAACCACCCTCCCCTGAAACCATTTATTTCGGGGATCACAATATTTTTGACCGAATCAGCCAAACCCTTGCTTTACTAGAAGAAGGGATGCCTAAGGGCGAGGGATTTGGCTATGACATCAGCAGTAAAGACACATAAATTTCGACACATTTTTCTTCGGACAGGCATGACAATAGTTCTCGGCGGTGTGACTCTTGCGTCTAGAGCTGCGATCGCGACAGCCGCTATAGAACCAGAGCGACCATCGCCGTCTGGAATGCTCCGCGTGAGCAATCGATCTGAACATCCCATCCGTCTGGCCCTACGACTTAAAGTAGCAAAGCTTCAGAACAGCAAATACAGCGATAAGTATGGCAATAAGTACGGTGAAACGTTAGCCCAACCCTCCTATGAAACTCCAGCCCATTGGGACTTTTTTGCGGGTGAAGGCAGCGATCGAGGCTTGCTGGTTGGACTGCCTAACCGATCGTTAAATTTAACCAAAGGAGACATTGTGGTGGCCTTTGCCCAAGACGGCTCTCAACGATATTGGGGACCCTTTATTGTGGGGGAAGTGAGTGGTCCGACTTGGAATGAAACCACTCAGGAATGGAAGCTAATTCTAGAGAACTAGCCTCATTGACTAGTCCAGCCGAGGCCGTAGTCCGTAGTGACGATAGTTGAGATAATCCCGTAAAATCCGATCGTGATCAAAGCAAAGATTTTTCGGGATTTCCCACACATTCACAACCCTGACGGCCTTAGCATCATCCCCCGCGTTCGGAGTGCCCGTGGCCGTCGCAATATAGACCAAACCGATCGTATGTTGTCGTTCATCGCGATCTGGATCAGAATAAACGCCTAACAAATCCACCAGATCAACCTCCAAGCCAATTTCTTCGATGGCCTCGCGTTTGGCCGTTTTTTCCGCAGGTTCGCCATAGTCCATAAATCCACCAGGAATCGCCCAACCTAAAGGTTTGAAGTGACGCTCAATTAAAATAATGGGCCGATCGGGGCGGTCGATTAGCTCAACAATAATATCCACCGCAGCATAGGGCGTTTTCAAATTCATCACTGACGCAATCTCCAATTATGAACGAGCAATTCTTTCAGTATGTAGCATCTGACCTAAGGCTCCCCAATATAAATTTCTTCCGACGAGTCATTCCCTGACCCATAATCTTTCTTAAGTTCTTGATTTTAATTCTCATCTAGTCCGCTTCAGAATGGATTTTCGTGCGAGTTGTTTGTTAAAATTTACTTAAGAAACTTGCGAATCTCTAAGGAACGGAAGGCGACTATGAGTCGAACTGGGGTTTTACTGCTGAATTTGGGAGGACCAGACTCTCTAGAAGACGTTCGGCCTTTTCTGTACAACCTATTTTCCGATCCGGAGATTATTCGGTTGCCTGTACCTTGGCTGCAAAGCCCGCTTGCATGGTTGATCTCCACCCTGCGATATGGGAAATCTCAAGAAAATTATAAGAAAATTGGTGGTGGGTCTCCCCTGCGCCGAATTACGGATGAGCAGGCAAAAGCACTGGGAACACTGCTGTGCGATCGGGGGATGGATGCAAAGATCTATGTCGGGATGCGCTACTGGCACCCATTTACTGAAGAAGCCGTCGCCTTAATCAAGCGTGACAAAATCGATAACCTCGTTATTTTGCCGCTCTATCCACAGTTTTCCATCAGCACCAGTGGCTCTAGTTTCCGCGTTCTCGATCGTATGTGGCAAGCGGATCCAGAGTTGCAGAAGATTCCTTATACCGTGATTCCGTCCTGGTATGACCATCCCGGTTATCTCTCGGCCATGTCAGGCCTGATCGCTACCCAAATCGACAGTGTTCCTAATCCTGAAAAAGCTCATGTCTTTTTCAGCGCCCACGGGGTTCCTGTTAGCTACGTCGAAGAAGCGGGTGATCCCTATCAGCGTGAGATTGAGAATTGTACCAAGCTAATCATGGAGCGTTTGGGCCGATCGAATGACTATACCTTGGCCTATCAAAGCCGCGTGGGTCCAGTGGAATGGCTCCAGCCCTATACGGATGAGGCGATTAAGGAACTTGCGGCAAAAGGGATTGAAGAACTCGTCGTGGTTCCTATTAGTTTCGTATCTGAGCATATTGAGACCCTAGAGGAAATCGATCAAGAGTACCGGGAAGTTGCGGAAGAAGCGGGCATTCATGTGTTTGCTCGGGTTCCGGCACTAGATACAGATCCGACGTTCATTCAGGCATTAGGCGATTTGGTTCAGAAGGCCATCAGTGATCCTCCAATTTCCTTCGGTGAAACCATTACTCCAGCCGAGAACACCAAACTCTATCCTCAAGAACGTTGGGAATGGGGGATTACGACATCCGCTGAGGTGTGGAATGGTCGCTTAGCCATGTTAGGGATTTTGGGCTTGATTGCTGAACTTATGGTGGGACAAGGACCACTCCATGCGATCGGATTGCTGTAATCCTTTTAAATCTAAATTAATAAAATGAAGGCGATCGGTGAATTAGTTTGCCGATCGTTATTCATGGGTTTGGAGTCTTAGAGGTCGGTCTTTCGCTACAATATCGTGGAAGATTTATCTCAGGTGCGTGCTGATTCAAGAGTTGAGCGATACCCGGCGAGGCTACTTGGGTAATTCGATACTCAGCAATTAAGGAAGAACGATGTTTTAGAATGAGAGGAGTCGTTCGCAACGGTTGATTTGTTATGTATAACTTTATCCCATCTTTACCTTCACGCGATCGGTTGCCGACGATGTACGAGTTGCCGAGCGAAGATCCTCAGGAGCCTGGTTTGCCTGACACGTTTCATCCTGCACAATCGCAACTCTTGCAGGATACCTTTCAGACTGATGTGGTACCGATGGAGAATACCTTCATTGGTATGGATCTCAATCTCTATTATGATTCCCGTAATCCTCGTTGGCATAAGCGCCCTGATTGGTTCGTGAGCTTAGGAGTTGCGTCATCGGGTCTTCAAGAGGACATGCGCTGGAGTTATGTGATTTGGGAAGAGAGTGTCTCGCCGTTTTTGGTAGTGGAGTTGTTATCCCCAGGTACGGAAGATGAAGATCTGGGAAATACATTGCGGATGGTGGATAAGCCTCCGACGAAGTGGCAAGTTTATGAACAGATTCTGCGAGTCCCTTACTATGTGATTTTCGATCGTTATGTGAATCAGCTTCGTGTTTTTAAGCTGATGGGCCTTCGCTATGAGGAGATGGTGATTTCAGAGGAAAGGTTTTGGTTGGAGGAGATTGGTCTTGGAGTTGGAGTTTGGGAAGGAGTCTATCAGGGGACGTTTGGGAAATGGTTGCGTTGGTATGATGACAAGAATATTTGGGTCCCAACCCCTCAAGAAGCTTCTAAGTCTGCACGATTGCGGGCTGAGGCTGCACGATCGCGGGCTGAGTCTGAACAATCACGGGCTGAGTCTGAACGATCGCGAGCTGAGTCTGAACGATTACGAGCAGAACAGGCTGAGACCGATTTAGAGTCTGAACGATTGCGAGCAGAACAGGCGGAAACCGATTTAGAGTCTGAACGATCCCGTGCTGAAGAGGCGGAATTGGAGCTAGCACAGGAACGATCGCGATCGTTGCGGTTATTGGAAAAGCTGCGATCGTTGGGGATTGAGCCGGAGTCTTAAGGGCTAGCCGTGAAACTCGTATCCGTGGGTTGGGACTGGGTGACGATCGCAGATCTAGCCGTTTCTGCAATCTTGACCAACTCGTCCAAACCGGGCACGACAATCCCTTCTGACTGCCTCAACCAAAGCAAATATTCAATATTGCCTGCCGGACCCGTAATCGGCGACCAGGTTAAGCCTTGATAGTTCCAGCCTAGCTCTAGTCCCGCTGTCAACACTCGATCGATCGCCCAAGCCTGATCTGCCGGATTGCGCACCACACCCTTTGCTCCAATCCGATCGCGCCCGACCTCAAACTGCGGCTTCACCAGTAGCAACACCTCACGGGAATTCACCAATAGCCGATGAATCGCAGGCATCACCTTCACCAACGAAATAAACGACACATCCACCACGCCCAAATCTGGCCGCAGGTCTGATTCAGAATATAGGTCTTCAGGCTGAAGAGTGCGAATATTAGTCCGCTCCCGAATCACGACCCGATCGTCACTTTGCAACTTCCAAGCCACCTGCCCATATCCCACATCCACCCCATAAATCCGGCTGGCCCCGCACTGCAACAAACAATCCGTAAAGCCTCCCGTCGAAATGCCACCATCGAGACAAACTCGATCGGTTACGTCAATGCCAAATGTTTCCAATGCTTTAATGAGTTTCTCGCCGCCTCTTGAGACAAACCGCGATCGGGCTTTCATTTCCACGATCGCCCCGACATCCACCGCCGTCCCCACCTTATCCACCAGCGTATGATTAACTCGTACTTCCCCGGCTTGAATCAGTCGTTGGGCTTGTTGAAGCGAGTCACATAGCCCACGATCGAAGAGCAATTCATCCAGACGTTGCTTGGCCATAGCTTAAAAGTCACGATCGGGGAACCCGCGCCTACAATTACACAGTTTTAGGATTATAAACCCCAGAAATTGGGTTTTGCCGGGAAATGCTAGACCGTCCCTCAGTAGGTTTATCGTAATCATAATGATAGAGGGCCGACATTATCCCGACAGTATTCAAATAAAACTCCAAAATGAAAGCAAATAATTTCTTTACCAGCCTAAGTAATCCGATCTTTCGACGGCTGTATGCAGCGCAAACGATTAGTCTGCTTGGGGACGCACTGACTTGGCTGGGTTTGGCATTATTAGCATTTGAATTGGCGGGAAAATCTTCACCTGTCGTCCTCGCAGGCGCATTGACGCTCAGGGTAACGGCTTTTGTTTTGCTCTCACCATTGGCGGGCGTTGTCGCAGATAGATTCGATCGGAAGTCGATTCTGATGATGACTCACTTAGGACGAATGCTCCTAGTGTGTCTACTCCCCTTCGTCCGCGAAATCTGGCAAATCTATGCCCTCGTATTGGGCTTAAATATTTTGGTTCTCCCAGAATTCCCGTGGAGGACGCTAGATGTGGTTTGAAGGCAATTGACAATCCTAGGGAATTTAGGTTGCTGGAAATCGCGTATACCCATTAAGGTCGAGAGTGAGGCGTTGAAAGAGACGATTCACAT
>JAPLHZ010000234.1 GCA_026389365.1 Cyanobacteriota bacterium | reverse complement strand
ATACTCGCTGGGGTGTTTGCCCAGTCTGGTGGGTCTATTTCAATTCCGTCGATCTGAGGTGCTTGAATCATAATTTCAAATCTAACCTCAAAAACTGGTCTGAAACGTTAATTCTTCGTTACCCCCTGGAAGGCTTACAATGATTGATGTGAATATTGCTTACAACCCGATTTTTTTCGTTTAGTCCTCACGAAGTCGATCATGTTATTGCTGAAAAACATAATGGTAAAACGGTAGAGGATAATCCAGGGTCATTTCATTCTAGATTTAGGTGACGAGTTTATGTGGTTTCAGCCATCGAAGACGAAAATCTCTGATGCCTGGAACGGCGCGTTCTCGTAGATGCACAAAATGTCGAAATTTAGAATGAAACAGCCCTGGAGGATAATCTTGCTTTGGCTTGTAAACTCTGTAATACCTTCAAGGGTAGTGATATTGCTTCTATTGATCCAGAAATCCAAATCACCACGCGACTTTATCATCCAAGACGCGATCGGATGGCAGTATCATTTTCAACTTCAAGATGCTGAATTGATTGCACTTACAGCGATCGCACGAACAACAATCTGGTTGATAAAGTTGAATCGGAATGATCGGATTCAAGAACGTCGCTTATGGCTTGCATTGGGATTAGTTCGTTTATCGGAGTAAGTGGGACGATCGCCTGATTACTCTCATTTGTCCATGTTAGCAATTGGCTCATTAGCTCAACAGTTGGCACAGTACAAAATACTAATGCGGCTATAGCTAGTTTAGGGAGTTTCATCCAACACTTTTATGTAGATTTAATCTGTCACGGGTAAATTCCCCGTCCCTTGGGACGTCTGAAGAAACCCAAAAGTGGCTGTTTCATACCTCGTCCGCTTGCGGCGAGGTTCTTGATTCTTAATATTTAATCTTAGTGTATGGCTTAGTAGGCAAATAACATGCGATAAGATTTCCGAAAAAATTCATTTAATCTTTTGAATTATGAGACTATGCAGAAATTTTCTGAGTTGTCTTAATAATAGACTTAATCGGAAATAGGGTTTTGCGAATTTACAGCCCTTGCCTAGCAAGGCTTTGAATCTCTAAAAAATAATTTCCGATAATGTTTAATGTTACTAACCGCTTCTTAACCCGAACTCACGTTATTTTACCCTTCCATTACGAGCGGAATGTGGGTTCTAACTAATTGATGACACGCCCTAGATGTTCCAGTAATAATTTATCAATCAACTTCATTAACTAGTCTGTCTAGTTGGATTTTCGACAAACTGCCGTCTGCAATCTTAGCACTTGAATCGTGGTTTGCCATAGTGCGTTTTTTATATTTGATAATTTTCTTTGATTCACATTTGGGACACTTCATAAAAATCTTTCAACCGTTTAACTATCCTACTTTACACCTTTAGCATTACTACCCTCATTCTGAAACAGTCAGTGTTATGAGATGAGGATGCTTCCCTAGAGATGATAATGAAAACGAGTAAGTTTTACGCCAATTTTTCCCTTTGAGGGTTACTTGATACTTTCCAAAAAAAGCACGGGTTGAGAATTTTCCTTGCAAGTCCGTTATCCCTTGTGATCGTGTCCACCATTGATTGAGTACCAGCTCTTGATAGACCTTTGCAGCCAATTTGGGCTGAAACTTGTCGTCAAAAATAGCGGCTTGCGGAACCCAATGGGCTTTTTCCCAGAAGCCCCACATCAAAATCCCCTTCACTGCTGGATGAGCAAAAGCAGTTTGGTAGAGATCTAACAGAATTTTGGCTTGTTCTTGTTCCGTCTTTGCCAAGGCTGAAAATTCAGTAATTTTAATGGGTAGATTGAACTGTGCTAAGGTGCTTAGACTTTTTTGGATCTGATCAGGTGTAATTTTTTCGTCCAGAATATGGGCTTGAATCCCAATCCCTCCAACTGGAACTCCTTGATCTAATAAAGAACGTATCTGTTGAACGTAGTCATTTAATCTGTAGCCGTTGAGAATATTGTAATCATTCACATAAAGAGTTGCTGTGGGATCAGCAGAATGACAGGACTGAAACATAATTTTGACAATTTCTTCTCCTAATTGACTGCGGAAAAAATTACCATGTAGTATTTCATTCAAAACATCGTATTCATGAATTCGCCCACGATAGCGGCTACAAACTTCTGTTGAACGTTGCACGATCGCTTGTCGCAGTTCTTCCTGAGAAAGGGTTTTTAGCCAGGGAGCATTCCATTTCTCAACCTCCCAAAACAAGTTATGCCCCCGTAGAGATAAAGAATTTGCTTCACTCCAGTCAAGAATACGATCGGCATCTATATAACTAACCTGCCCTCGTTGCGGTTCAGTGTTATCCCATTTGAGCGCATTCTCATGAACGCTGGCATTAAACAGTTGTTGAGCCACCTTAAAATACTGAGCCTGTTCAGCCGGATTGGCATCTGAGGCAAACATATGGGTACTAAGAGCTGTCCCAAACTCAAACTCATGGGTCACTTGCTCAAGTTTGACTTCCACATGGGGGACAGGTTGTTGCTGAGAATTAACCACCTGAATAATCAGCGTCCCAGTACGAGTTTGTTCAATCTGACTCGATAAGCCTAGTTGATTAGCTTGAATGAACGCTAAAGGCTGAGATAGAGCTGTTGAAGTTGAACTTTCTTGTATCAAGATTATGCTCAAGCCGAATATGAAGAGTAAGCAGCGCCAAACTTGAGACATACGTTAAGAATTTTTATTTGGCTAATTCTCTCTATTCTATAGTTTATGCAGAATGGCTCACATAGATTTTAGTATCGCTTGAGCAGTGGTCTTGCCTGGATAAGGGAAGCCATCATTGCTAAGAAAGAGTCAAAGCTTCCTGGCTGCTTGCGCTGTTTCCACAAAGTCATTTCAGTATATAAAATCTCAACCAACTTACGTTCTTGCTCAAGGCTAAGCTGTTCAAACTGTAAAGAAATTTCAAGCTTATTGTTTTCTTTTGTGGGCAGATAAATAATCTTTGCTTCTACAGAAAAGTCATATTCTAAAAACTTAATCTTAGCAGCCAATGTATCAAAACTAATATTTGGTGTGGTCAATAAAACTTTGGCTCCACTTTCAGAGAGGTTTTGAGTATGGCCACTTAAAACTTGATCTCCAACTTTAATTTTACAAGCTGTCCTCATGGGAAATCGATCGACTGTTCGCCGCACAGGTTGGTCGATCGTGGACAAGATCGCTACTGCTATCAGAAAAATATTATAGACAAGCCAGAATATTGCACCCTTTGAGTTTTCATTGAGGGCTGGCCAAACTCCGAGTTGTACACCGACCAGTTGTATGGCAATTATCAAGACTGATAATATCACAAGAATGATGAGTGGAAATGTATGATTGAAATTATAACTTTTCCGATCTAACTTTACTCCTTTACGGGTAATATTGCTTGCCTTGACAAAGGGATTCCCGCTCATCAGCAATAATCGTTTAAGTGCAGGAAAACAAAAAGTTGTTTCGTATACCTCATTCCAGAAGTAAGAAATGCGGTAACCTGTTGCCCAGCCATAAACTGTGATAATCAACAACCAAAATGGAATACAGTAGTAAATAATTTCTGGCAAAGTAGCCATAAACGGTGAAACTCCTAGATAAGCACTGAATAAAGGCGCTAGTACAAGGCGGCTAAAGTGAAGGAACAAACTTTAGACGGCTAAAGCCTTACCTTTATAAGTCCATTTAAAAGGCTTAGCCATAGTGCGGTTGAAGTAGTCAATAAACAAGATAATGCGAGACTTCAGATCGGCTT
>JAPLHZ010000175.1 GCA_026389365.1 Cyanobacteriota bacterium | reverse complement strand
ACTTAGCCGCTCCTGAGAATCGAGGACTGGGGGGCGTTAAGACCTTACGAAAACCACCTCAAAAGCTGGATATAAGAGCGTTTCCAAGTTTAGGTTGATAGGGCTTGACAAAACGATTTTCTTCTTAACCTGTCAAGCATCCACCTAAGGGTATTGATAGCTTTAGAATTTTGGACGATCGGACGGTAGCGTATCTGGATCTCACGGGCAGCGGCAACGAAACTAGTGCGCATCTTTTAGTGGATCCGCGCATGACAATTATGTTCTGTGGATTTGAAAAGAAGCCTTGGATTTTACGGCTGTATGGCAATGGAAGGGTGGTGCGACCGGGTGATGCGGCTTGGGCGACCCTTGAGACTAATTTTGAGTTGTTTCCTGGCAGTAGACAAATTGTTCAACTAAGCGTGGAATCGGCCCAAACCTCAAGAGGTTTGGGCGTTCCACAGTACGAATTTCAAGGCCACCGATCGGGACTCATTCAATGGGCTGAGAAAAAAGGCGAGAGGGGTATTCAAGACTATTGGAAAGACAAAAATCAAGTTAGTATTGATGGCCTTCCGACCCGGATTTCTCAGGATTTGGATTTGGATCCCGATCGAATCCCATAAAAATAGCGTTGGAGTAATTGGTAACGCTTTGGAGGAAGTAATGTCTTAAGACCGATCGCTGCTAACAATCGCCAATACTCTAACGTCAAGATAATTTTAGGACGATGATTTAAGGCGCGACTTTGGTACTTATAGGCTTGCGTCACATCGGGGAGTTGGCACTGAATGGCTTTCCAGGCAAGGCACTGATAGGCCGATGCATAACTTTTTGCCTTGAGCTTGCGATCGTCTAACCCGAGTCGAGTGAGTTCATCCCGACAAAACGCATAGTTTCTCTCGATGACATATTCGTAAATCGGGGCCATACGTTCGTGCGATCGCGATAGGCTGGTTTCGACCTGACGATAGTGGGCCAAGACTTCAGGCAGAACGGCGATCGGATAAAACCTAGCCACCCGCATCCACACATCCCAGTCCTCCACCGTATCGGCTTTCGAGTCGAACACACCCGCCTGCTCAAAACAACTGCGCCGCACCATTGCTGTCTGGCAAGCGACGGAGTTTTTAGTGAGTAAACACGGTAACGATGAGTCTTCTGGGCGCGATGATAATACTCGTCCCGTTAGCATCCCAGCTTCATCCATCAAGGCAATCCAGCCATGCACCAATCCCACTTGCGAATGTTGAGTCAGATAATCGACCTGATGGGCGAGCTTCGTGGGCACCCAGAGGTCATCGGCATCTAGAAATGCGACGAATTCTCCGACTGCATTTTGAATGCCTAGATTTCGGGCCGCAGACACTCCGCCGCGTTGTTGTTGAAAAAAGCGAATTTGATGTCCTATTTGACGATCGCTTTGATGGTTGGTTGTGTTGAGGGATTGCACGTGATTAAATTGCGCGACCCATGCGGCGGTGCCATCTGAACTACCATCATCAATCAGCAGCAATTCAAAATTCTGAAAGGTCTGCGCCATAACGCTGGCGATCGTTTGAGGTAAAAATTTCAGCCCATTGTATGTAGGAATTACGATCGAAACCTGAGGAGTCTGCACGGATTGGAATGACTCGGGATTGACGTTGGATGGAGTGAGATCACTGATCATAGGATTAACTAGATTTTTAAGCTTTTATTAGTTCGTGATCATCGCCATGCGTTTAGCGTTCTGCATCGCACGCTTTTGATGGACTGCATCTAATATTTCCCTAAATAGTAAGGATGAGATCCTTTCAGTTTTCAAATTTTACAGATCGTACTCAATCCTAGTTTAAAGAGACCATGAACTTTAAGTGATTTCCGGTAAATTTTCTGCGTAAACTTGCGGCTTATTTAAAATGATTCGGGATGATAATAAAAAGCTACGCCCAAAACCAAATAGGTTGCCAGTAACAATGTGCCATCGAGCCAATTCGATCGGCCCCCAAAGCAAATAAGGTTAGTCACCGCGACAGCGATCGCGACGGCGATAACTTGAAATAGGTTGAAATTTAGATCAATGGGTTGACCGATCGCTTGCCCAATGAAGACCAGCACGGGCGCGACGAAGAGTGCAATCAACAAACTATCGCCCGAAATTGTGGCCATGACCAAATCCATTTTGTTCTGTCGTGCTAATCGAATTACGGTGACGTAGCCTGCAATGTCACTAATGAGTGGCAACAAAATGACACCCGTAAAGAGTGATGTTAACCCGAGTCTTGTGGTTTCTGACTCCACTACGCTGACGAAGAGTTCTGATTCTAAGGCAACGGCGACGGTCGAGGCGGACAGTGCCAAGAGCCAGAGCCAAAGGTTGGGGGTTTCTTCTGCGATGTCTTCAAGGTGGCTGGCTTGATAAAGATAGCTGTGGGTTTTGAGAGAAAACAGCAGCGTTAAGGCATAGACAATAGACATTAAAGGAAATAGTGAGTACTAATTATGTTGAATAAATGATTGATGTGCAAACTACATTTCTCTCATTTATTCTCTTTCTTATCCATCTCTATTCAACTTCTTCTCTAGATTAGGCTGATTTTAGGCATT
>JAPLHZ010000305.1 GCA_026389365.1 Cyanobacteriota bacterium | reverse complement strand
CGTTTTCCCGCACTACGCCTTGTATCAGTCAAAGCTGAGAAGGCTTCGACAATGGCGAGTTCGGACATGAAACCCTCAAGTTTAGGCGAGATTAGTTGACTAGCATATCAGTGCCTAGACGAGAATGAAATAGCCCTGCATCTGAGCCATTTGACTATTTAGAGAAAGGAGTACCTTTTCTTAGGATTGCTGATTTGAAAAAGTACCGCTTCAGCGAAAAAGATTTGAAGTTCATTTCGCAAGAAGCTGCCAAGCAACAACAATCAACTGTCAAAACAGGTGACGTTTTAATTTCTCGAAGTGGAACATTAGGACTTGCTATCACAATTCCTGATTACTTGAATAATGCTGTTTACGGAAGTTACTTTATTCTTACTAGACCAAAACAGGAAGTTATACTTCCGACATACCTGGCTCTTTACCTAAATTCTCTAGTTGGAAAGTTACAAACTGAACAAGCCAATACAGGTGGGATTCAAACAAATCTTACAATCCCTGTACTTGAGTCTTTGTTGATAGCTTGTCCTCCTTTAGATATTCAGCAAAGATTGGTTGACAAAGTGAATCAATCCTACGATGCGGAGGACAAATCCCAACAACTCCTAGAAATTGCTAAAACAGGAGTGGAACGGGCGATCGAAACTGATGAAGAGGAGGCGATCGCTTGGATGAATCAGCAGCTTGAAGTCCTAGAAATTAAACTCACCTAGAGAATCTGCATCATGAACACCTTGGGACCGCGATCGGTTTAGGATGGCCTAAGAAGGTTAATCAGGTTCTATAATTAAAAAACATCGCGATTAATCTCGTTAAATCCTTATCCCAATTTTTATGGCAACGTTAACCGATCTCAATCCAGCGATTATGACGGCGATCGATCGACTTCAGTATCGGGCAACCGTGGGGGATATCGCAACGCAGTCGGGCTTGAATGTTGCGATCGCAGAACAAGGGGTGCTGGCATTAGCTGCACAGACCGGGGCGCAAATGCAGGTGACGGAATCTGGGGATATTGCTTATACCTTTCCCAAAGATTTTCGATCGACCCTTCAAACTAAGTATTGGCAATTGAAATTTCAGGCTTGGTGGGATGGCATTTCAGGCACGCTATTCTGGATTGTCCGGGTATCATTTGGTTGTTCATTATTTGTAGTTTTGTTTGCAATTCTTACGGTCGGATTCATCATGATCACCACCATGAATTCAAATGATGACAATTCGAGTGGTTCTGACGGTAGCTCTGGCGGCGGTTTTGGCGGTGGCTTTGGCGGAAATCAGAGCGGCAATTCATACAATCCAGGATTCGGTGGCTGGTTTATCTGGTCGGGAGATTGGTTAAGTTTTGGCGGACCTAAGCCCCATGATGATGGTAAACAATTATCATTTTTAGAAACTATCTTTTCTTTTGTATTTGGTGACGGCAACCCAAATCGCAACCTCGAAACTCGTCGCTGGGAAACCATTGCTCAACGGATTGTTCAATCTGGTGGTGCTGTCGTGGCAGAGCAGCTTACGCCTTACTTAGATGTGCCACTGAATAAGTTTGATACGGATGAAGACCAGCATGTGTTACCCGTACTCGTACGATTTAATGGTTCTCCCCAAGTGACCGATGATGGACAGCTAATTTATACTTTTCCTGAATTACAAAAAACAGTTCAAGCAACGACGGTAAACGATCGGAGCGATACTATTCCTGATTATCTTGAAGAGAAATCGTGGAAACTTAGCGCAGGCAATCCTACCTTAGTGACAGGTGCGGCGCTGATTGGTGGATTAATTTTAATATTAAGCCTTTGGTTTACGGGAATCTTACCTCGATCGGTTCCGGCTCCCGAGGGTATTCTCCGATCGGTTTCTATGGGTGCATTGGCCTACAGTAGCTTCTATTTAGGATTGCCAACATTACGCTGGTTTATTCAAGGACAAAAGAACAGTAAAATCGCAGCCAGAAACTCCGATCGAGCCAAACGAGCGCGTCAGTTGAATACTCCAGATGAAATTCTAGAGAACAAACTGATTCAGTCCAAAACATTCCAACAACGACTGCGTATTGACGAGCAACCGATCGCCTACGACACCGATCGAGATATGTTGGATCAAGATTTAGAACAAAAAGATAAACTCGATGCGGAATGGCAACAGCGATTGGATGACCGATCGTGAATGTTCTCGCACTGAACCTGTTCGGTTTGCGCTATCTATTCAGTATGTTGATAGTAAAATCTTATGAATTCAAGTCGGGCGATCGCGGCTATGCTGCAAGAGTTTCAATCTTACCAAGCCTACGATGAACTCGAAGCACATCATCAAAGCCAGCTCATTCATCTCATCCAAACCCAACTAGATCCGCTAGATGCTGATTGTTTTGAACCGGGTCATGGAACAGGGAGTGTTTGGATTTTTGACCCGGAGAAGCAGCAAGTTGCAATGGTTTTTCATAAGAAGGCGAAACGCTGGCTCCAACCGGGAGGTCATGCGGACTTCAATGAACCAAATCTAAAGGTTGCAGCCTTGCGGGAAGTCCAAGAAGAAGTAGGATTACAGCTTAACGTTGAACAGGCGATCGTGTTTGATATAGATGTTCATTTGATTCCTGCGGGTCGCTATCCGGAACATTGGCATTTTGATGTCCGATATCTCTGCTTGTGTGCAGTTCAGCCTCTCACGCCCGAAAGCGAAGAAACCCCAGCGCAATGGTTCGATCTGGAGGAGTTAGCCTTGTGGTCACTGGATTCTGGATTGGATCGAATGCTCCAAAAAACGATCGCCTGGAGTGTAAATTGTACATAGTACTTTCTTGTATAGTCAGGGGCGAAGATGAAATCAACATAAAATGCGATGTAGCCCTTAGAAAAGTATTATGAGATTGCTATTGGTGGAAGATGAAGAAGACCTTGCGATCGCGATTCAAAAGATATTACGATCGCAGAATTATGTAGTGGATTGGGTGAGTGATGGGAAACTGGCTTGGGAATCTTTGCAAACAGCAAATCCATATCAATTAGCGATTTTAGATTGGATGGTGCCAGAAATTTCGGGTTTGGAACTCTGTCAACGCCTAAGACAACAGGGACAAACCATTCCCATTTTAATGTTGACCGCACGAGATGGCATGAACGATCGGGTGGTGGGATTAGATGCAGGAGCCGATGATTATTTAGTTAAACCCTTCGGGATGGAAGAATTGTTGGCACGACTTCGGGCATTGCTGCGTCGTCCGAGCCAAATTCAAGCTACGCTATTGAGCCTTGCTGGATTGACCTTAAATTATCAAACATTTTCAGTTTTGGGATTAAATACATCAGAACAATCCCTCACGGCAAAAGAGTTTCAACTTTTAGAATATTTTATGCAGCATCCTAATCAGATTTTGAGTCAAGACCAAATCCGATCGCGCCTTTGGGGATTTGAAGACAATTCCATTAGCAATGTCGTCGCAGCTCAAGTTCGGCTTTTGCGGCGAAAGTTAGATACTTTGGGCGGCTCAAACCTAATTGAAACCTTGCGTGGATTGGGATATAGATTTAATGCCTAAATTTTCTACTATTTTAGATTCACCGCGATTTCGATTGGCGATTCTTTATTCCAGTGTCATCGGCAGTATTCTACTAGTCTTGGGCTATGCGACCCATCGTGTCTTATCTCGAATTTCAGCTCAAATGATCGATCGTGAAATTGATCTGCTTGCCATGTCAATCAATTCTCGTCTTGAAAAATCATTAACCCTCCCAAATATCTTGCCGTCAGACATCGATCGTGTCATCCCTGGTATCTGTCAAACCGATCGTCCTTGTACTGCTTTGCAAGACTCAATGTTGGTCAATTTAATTCGAGAAGATTATCATTTGCAATTGCTCGACAATTCAGGAAAGCCATTAGCAGCGATCGGGGAAATGCCTGGAAAATTCCCGAATCTTTCACACTTCGCATCCATTGAAACGGTCGAAGACGCTCAGGGTAGAGCCTATCATTTGCACCACATTCGGCTGAAAACAACCCAAGGCCAAGATTGGGGCTATCTGCAAGTGGGCCGATCGGTAGAAAAATTTGATCATTATATGATGGGACTTCATTGGTTGATGATTGTGGGAATTCCGGCAACAATGGCAACGGTCGGCGCTGCAAGCTGGTGGCTCGCGGGAATTGCTATGCGTCCGATTTATACGTCCTATGCTCAGATGCAACGGTTTACGGCAGATGCTTCCCACGAACTTCGTACCCCGATCGCCGCCATTAAAGCCATGCTCGAAGTTGCAATTGTGAATCTTGAGACTCTTGATCCAGAAGTCCAATCGACCTTCCTTGCTTTGCAACGCCAAACCGATCGAATGAATACATTGGCGCAAGATCTTCTATTGCTGTCTCAATTAGATATTAATCAACAGCATAATTACAATTCAGATTTGATTTGTTTAAATGAACTGCTCCAAGATCTAGAAGAAGAGCTGGCTCCTTTGGCCATAGAAGCGCAAGTTAATCTTATTTATCATTGTGAGATCTCACAATTTCTCTATATTTTGGGCAATAGCAACCAAATCTATCGATTGTTCAGCAATTTAATTACCAATGCAATTGAATACACATTACCCCAAGGCCAGGTTCAGATTCAGCTATCCCATTCTCAAAATTACGCGATCGTGACCATTCAGGACACCGGAATTGGCATTACAAAGGCTGATTTACCGTACTTGTTCGATCGTTTTTACCGAGTCAAACAAGACAGGTCTCGGCAAACTGGAGGAGTGGGGTTGGGATTGTCTATTGTAAAGGCGATCGTTCAAGCCCATGGGGGACAGATTTCGGTCGAGAGTGAACTAGGAATCGGGAGTCAATTCACTGTACATTTTAATTGTGACGATCGACCCAAAAACTAGTTCATTCAATTTTGCAGATAGACGATCACCTGAAGGTGATGCTGGCCGCACTGACGTTAAACCAAGAGCAACGATCGCATTTAACGCTTGAACAAAACCGACAATATATTGCGTTGGCTGCTTTGAGTGCGATCGGTGACGATGAGCCGGGAAGTGACTTACTAGCTTTCGAGAAATTGAATGGCGAAGATTTTCAGGAATCTTAGTGGACAGAAATCGGTAGAGCTTGGGTGCGGACGGAGGCCATAACGGAAAGACCGATCGCACTAAAAAATAGGGTAATCGAGTTAGCGATAATATTACGTTTCATAAATGTCCTTCTGAGTTTACTCGCGACTTTTATTCCTTTACTTTAACAAATAATCTTTTAAACCTTTTTTAAGAGTAAACAAGTTATCTTAATTGATAATGCCAATACCGTCGCTATTGCTGTCCCGATCGCACCTTGAATTCATTAATTGACGGAGATCTCGTGACTTCAATTAAATTCTATTTTTCTACTGGAAGGCAGTTATTCTCTGTAAAGATGTCCCACAATGATCGTTCTTAACTCAGTAATTCCTTGAAGGGAATTGACCAAATGAAAATACTATGGAACATTAAGATATCCAATCGAAGATCTCCAAGCAGGACTAGGTATATTGTAGGAACAATAGGGATTAATAATTGTTTCCAAGGAATCATCAATTAAGCTTCAAAACTGATTTCTCGCCACCCGTCATTGCTTATAAAACCTATTTGATATCTTGGTCAGAGGCAACAAACCTGGGATTATTACGTTCGGTAATCTGCGTTGTCCTAATTAGATTTTCTTTGAACGCCACTATTTCGCAGAGGCTTGCACATATGATGTAATAAGAACAATCTTAATTTTAATTTTTGAGGCAATTAAATGGGTTCCCACTATCAGACTAAAGATTCTCAAGGAAATATCTATCAAGTTACTGATAGAGAAAAAAGCTTATTACTATCTATTTATGAAGAAATAGACGATATTGCCATGGATGAAGAATGGAATGATTTTTGGTCAGATGCACATAAGCTTGAACCTATGAATGAATACTCAAATAATCGAAAATTTTTGTGGACTAGAGAAGAAAATAAATGGCTTTATACCGATATGGAAATAGAGATTGAACCCTCGTCGGAAGTCGTTGAGAAATTCTTAGCATTAGCGATTGAAATAGTTAAAGACGACCATAAAAAAGTATCTAATTTTTTAGATAGTCTTACGCCACAAAAAACACGTATCTTGCTAGAGGTCTTCGACTGCTTTGAGTTTATCTAGCCGAAGATAATTTCCAGAAAACTTTCAAATAAAACTAAGACAGGTAATGTCCATGCTGAATCTTGCTTGGGTTCTCTTTTGCCGAGTCAAATAAAACAGATCTCGGCAAAAGAGTGGGGCTAGGATTATCTATTGTGAAAGCGATCGTTCTTGCTCATGGAGGACAGTATTGCGGTGGAAAGTGGGCTAGGCATTGGAAGCAGATTCACGATGCGATTAATTGCGATTAATTATGGGAGAGGAGAACCTAAAGCTCTCAAATAACTCAAATTTTGTGTCACAGTTTCTGATTCTTCGGATACCATTAATCACTCACTTGTGACATATCGGCTCCGAATCAATCATGGATAAGACTGTCTCTTCAACAACATTAGACCTTCAAGCCCTGACCCAGGATGCCGCTATCGACCAGATGGCAGCGTCTTCCGGGCAACAGTCCAGTCAGTATGCCACTGGCTTAATGGACGAACTCTTCGGCGAAGTGGATAGCATTCTAGATGGAAGCCTGATTCCGCCTAGTGAATCCGTAAAGGTCGCTGCTGTACCTGAGCGCAAGGCACCTATCAACCTCGATTTTGCTGCATTTCTCTCAACGCCACCTTCAGAATTAAGGACCATGATGGCGGGTCTTTCTAGCAATGGCGCGCCCGCTGTCGTTCCTCAAGATGATGAAGCACAACTGACAATACCTGTCACGGAGAACAATAGTAATCAAGCTCGACAAGAATCCTATGGTCTCTTTGAGAAAATGTTGATTTTTGTGGGCTGTTCATCCGCGATGGCTGCCATGGTGATTTGGCTAGGAAGTCAGGGGACAATAGGACGAATGGTCGCCGCAATTCGTGGAACATCAAACATTCCGGTTGCGGTTGTGCCTCCCAATCCATCGGATGTTAAATTTTCGGACTACATGGGTAAGTCATTGGAGTCTATTGATTCCAAATCAAAAGAGATGCCGAGTTTAGCCGCACTTCCTGCATTGCCTTCTGTTGTAATGCCTACCGTGAAGGTTGATAATTCAACGCCTCAGATCATTGTGGGTGGCAGTGGAGTGTCTCGCTTAAAACCTGTTCCAACGATCGGACGGACCATTCCAACCGTTAATGTACCTGCGCCTAATGTACCTACGCCTGCGATGAGTAGCCAAAGTAACTTAGAACAAACTGTAGCAAAATTATCGGGATTGGTCGATCGGATGACAGGCGTGACTAATCGTCCAGTTGCTGCTGTTGCCCCCTTACGGGCTGTCGCTCCGGCTGCTGTTCCCCAATCAGAATATATCTTGTCTGGGGTATTGGGGAATGGTGATAAAAGTGCCGCAATGTTCAAAATCAACGGTGTGGGCAGAAACTACGATAAAGGCGAGAAGATTGGAAATAGTGGCTGGTTTTTCATTCGGGTTGACAATGGCAATGCTGTCGTTCGTCGAAATGGTGAAGTGCGTACTTTGTCAGCCGGACAGCGACTCTAATTAATCTCTAAGCTTGAATTTATTCTCAATTTGTTTTAAACGAGTGAAGAGTCGATCGCCTTCCGTTATACTGGCGCTCATCAACTCGATAGGTCGAAACCAATGATGGAGTGCAATGGCGATTTCTGGGATCGGGTGTTAACCACTTGTGGCGAGTTGTGCGATCGGGTGGGCGGTCGGCTTTTACAAGACTTCGGCACATTACAAGCGATCGAGAAATCCGATGGATCACTCGTCACAGCCGCCGATCAATGGTCGGATGCAGAATTACGCCAAGGCATTCAATTGGAATTCCCCGATCACGGTGTTCTCTCGGAAGAAACCATTCATATATTTCCAGACAATGACTGGTGTTGGGTGATTGATCCGCTTGATGGCACCACAAATTTTACGCGTGGCATTCCATTGTGGGGGATTTCGATCGGCCTGCTGTATCAAGGTACTCCAGTGTTTGGATTTGTCAGAATGCCGACTTTGAGACAATCGTTTTACGGTTACTGGGCGGGGGATTCGGGATTAGTTATGCCCTTGGGTGCGTTTCGTGATGGGGTTGCGATCGCGGTTAGTCCTGATAATCCCAGTAGCAATCATTTCTTCAATCTCTGTGCTAGAAGCATTGGTGTTTTAAAGAATCCCATTCCCGCGAAGATTCGGATGTTGGGAATTTCGACTTATAACGTACTCACCGTAGCGATGGGTGCAGCGTTAGGCGGTGTAGAATCGACACCAAAGATTTGGGATATTGCGGCGACTTGGGCGATTGTTCAGGCGGCAGGTGGTTGCTGGGTTGCGCTTGATGATAAACCGATTTTCCCGCTTACGATTGGGGTGAATTACAGCGATCGGTCTTACCCAACTTTAGCCGTTTCGCAGGAATCTGTGAGAGTAGTGTTTGAGCCGTTGGTGAGGGCTGGTTTGCGATCCTAGAGGATGGTTTGACGATCGGTCATTTTAAGATTCAGACGTGAGGACTAGGTTTCGATAAACTTGTTCAATTGGAAATCTTAGATTGATGCTTTTCAGTTCTACAATATCGCCTTCTGTGTAATTTAAAATGTTTTCAGTTCTACAATATCGCCTTTTGTGTAATTTAAAATGATCCATTCACCAGCATCATTTTTATGATACAAATCCATTTCGATACTAGTGGAACTGACGAGCAGATAGTCTCGTAAACTTGGATTTTTTCGATATAGTCTAAACTTGCCACCCCGGTCGTAAGATTCCGTACTGATCGATAACACTTCAACGATCAAACAGGGATAGGTAATGTATTGAGTGGTGGCTTTATCTCGATCGTCACAGGTTACACTAGCATCTGGATAGGTGTAGCTATTCGCTGCGACAATATTAACCTTAATGTCAGAATTACCAGTTATGCAAGTTCTATCCGCCAAATGTATATCGAATAGTCCCGTTAATCGAATGGCAATCCGGCCATGATTGATACTGCCACCACTCATTGCGTAGACTTCGCCATTAATATATTCATATTTTTCTAGCTGCTTTTCGCTCCAAGCAAAGTACTCTTCAGGCGTAAACTGAGGGTTATTATCTTTTAGTGCGATCATAATGCTTCAGGTGTAGTTAGGGTCGGGACAACAACTCAACAACTGTAGTGTCTCTGGTGGAGATGCAGAATATTATTTTAGCTTAGTCGATCGAACCCAGCTTGTAGTCTATCACTTGAACAATTCGCTACACCCCACAGCATAACGACGATCGGTATTACAAACGATCGT
>JAPLHZ010000039.1 GCA_026389365.1 Cyanobacteriota bacterium | reverse complement strand
TTTCCCATGCCTTGTTCTACCGTTTTTAACCACTGATACCGACTGGCAGGATGGGCAGGATGGGCTTGACTCTGACATTGATTTACTTTCTAACAACCATCTAGATATTTTCCTACATCCTTTCCTTTTTAGGACTACCAGTTTCCTAGATAAGTTTTCAAGAAATAAGCTTGATTTTCGATCGGAAAATTTCAACACTTGGAATCAAGAGATGAAATAATCATTACATTCAAATTCTGAACTCTACGGATTAGCTCCGAAGCCAGTTTACAGCTACCTCATAAGATAGATATAAAGTGGGAAATTATCAGAACGCGTATTTTTTGATCTAATCAGATTCAACCCAAAAATATGACCGCTACGGGTGCTTATTAGTAAAACAGTTTAAAGAAAAGTAATGATCTGAAAAGAATCACTAAATCATATAGAACAAGGCATCAATAGGTTAGTTCGCGCAGTATAGAGAACCGATCGTATCCGTAATAAACGTATGAAATGCTATCGTCAGTTACTTAGAAGATATCTCAGTAGTTTCATTTCAGTACCTTTACGTAGCTTAAAGACTGAGGTCATCATCACTAGACTGAAAATTAAGTAATCTCTCTAAAATTAAGGCCGATAAGCAGGAAGGGTAAAGTTAAAACAACTGCCTTGATCCGGAACGGAATCCACCCAAATCTGACCATAGTGAGCGCGCACAATTTGTTGACAAACCGATAGGCCGATTCCGTAGCCTTGCTGTGCTTCATCTCGCTTTAGGCGGTAATGCTCTTCAAAAATGTGGTTACGGCTTACATCGGGGATTCCAGGACCATTGTCTGAAATACTAACTTGGATTTTTTGGGCAGTTCGATGGAGGATGGACAGATCTATCGTCCCGGAGCTGGGACTGTACTTGATAGCGTTATCCAAAAGATTGGAGATGACCTGCTTAATCCGATCGGGGTCACCATAAACAAGCGGTAAATCACTGGGAATATCGGTGGTGAGATGCTGATCTTTTTCAGCCATTTTGGAGGCCAACGCTTGAACGACCTCCGCACAAACACAAGCCAAATCCAACGCAATCGGCTTGATTTCAATCCCCGCATGATGGCCTCGGGTTGCTTCTAGAATATCGGTAATCATCATATTCATATTGCGCAACTGAGTCCGAGCTTGGTGCAACAACTTCGTTCGCAGGGCAGGCGTGACATAACGATCGCTGTCATCTGTTGAAGGACGATTAGCGATTTCAAGCGTTTCAACGGCGATCGAGGCAGCGGTCAGAGGATTGCGAATATCGTGGGCCAACATGGCGATAATTTGATCTCTAAATCGCAGTTGAGCGGCCAGATCGTCTCGTTCTTGTTGCAGTTGAAAAATTTCATCAGAACGCTTAATCAACTCAGCGTGTTGAGCCAAATCCCCCACATTATCCAGTCGCACATTGTCAAGAAAGCCTTCTCCAACCTCAGGTCCGATCGAAATAGACGACTGCTCAGCTTGAGAAAAAAGATCAGACGGAGGTTGATGCCCCGTACTACTCTCCCACCGAGGCCACCACAATTGAAGCTGATTGACTAAATTTAATCCGGCCAGAGTTTGCTTAGGTTCTGGGGCGATTTTGACCAGCGATGGGGTAGCGATAATCCGAAAGCGTTCAGCCAAATCAGGATACTCAATTACGTCGATTACCTTGAGATCAAAGGTTGTAGCCTGCTGTAGATCTTTCAAAAGTGCGCGAATTTGCCGAACTTGCTCTCGGGTTCCAGGACGACGATCGACGAATAACAAAAGCTGAAGGGACGCTTTGTCGGAGGTGGGATTAGACATGCCCGCAGTTAACGCTATAAAATTTTCCCAGGATTAGGATAAAGTGTTTCTCCTTCTGTAACGGTAGTGTATTCGTAGCAAATGAGCAACATAATTTCTTAAGCTTTAGAAAAATTTTGTTACAAGTCACTCCTTTAAAGCCGTTTAATTTACCCTGAAAAGATCGTATCCAACGACGAAACCCGGTGCATTCCGGCCATCGCAAACCGATCGTATGCCTGCTCTGCTGCATCACTAAAATCCACAATTCCGGGCACGACAACGGGAGAGGCGCAGTCATCGAGAAGATAAATTTTATCCGCAAGTTTTGGATCACGGCATTGAATTTCATTCAGCAAATCTGCAATAGTCCAAGCCACACAATGACTCTTTGCCTGTCCGCCAATGTATACCGCGTCGTAGGTCAAAAGCTGATCGATTAACCGATCGTTCTTAGACGCGATCCCATGCCCCTCTGATCCGGTCAACACCTCTGGCTGAAGAATCGAGTAGTTTTCGGTTAGTGGATTTTCGCCCTTCACTTCAAATTGCGTTTGCTGCGAGCGGGCAACGGTATGAACAAAGCAAGCTTCTTCAAAGGCCGACACCAACGCATGACCAATGCCCCCCAACATCGAGTGATAGGGCCAAATGGTTAGGGGATATTTGCCGTTATTCGTGAGCTGTCGGGCGTAGTGCAGTGCATGGGCTTGAAGTGCCGCCTCGTCCTGCCCCAGACTAGAAACAAGGGCAGGATTCACACGCCAAATCCCTGATTCCACATCATCCAAGGTGATCTGCGTGGCAACCGGAAGCGGATGATTGCCCGAACCATCTATCCAAAAAATGGGATGGAAGATCTGCATGGCCCGATGGGTATCCAGGGTGGGAATGATGGTGGTGATCTGGCCTAAGTTTCGATAGACAAATTCGCAAAGCCTTGCTGTGTCATCCACTGCACCTTGGCCCGATGATCCACCAACAAACAGTTCAAACTCAGGAATGCAAAAGGTATTTTGAACATCGATCGCCAACAGCGCAATACGAGTTTTATCGTGACTCGCCGGGGAAATAGAATGCTGCACGGCCCATTGCTGCGCTTGGTGCGATCGTTCTTGATAGGGAACCCGCGAAACTTGGCCGACATGAGAACGATCGTAAAACTCAGGCAAGGGATAAGTCATAAAAAGGACGAGTCGTAAAAACAGCTAATAGTTCTACTTTTATAGCCGAATGATGTCGTCTTCGCCCAGATACTCGCCGTTTTGAATCTCAATCATCACCAACGGAATCACGCCGCTGTTTCGCACTTGATGCTTCGTATGCATCGGCACATAAGTAGACTGTTTCGGAATCAGCCGCAATTCCCGATCGCCGCACGTCACTGTCGCCGTCCCCGACACAACCACCCAATGCTCAGTGCGATGGTAGTGCATCTGCATACACATCGATTCTCCCGGACTTACTTCAATGCGATTAATCCGATACCGATCGGTCTCTTCTAACGTCGTCACCGTTCCCCAATCGCGCACACGTACCACATTCGGCTCAAACGAAGGATTTGAAGAATCACTCAACGTCCCCTGACTCAGAGTTCCATCACTTGGAATCGCATCAGACGAATTATTGCTATTCAGAGCAGGACGCATAGGAAGACCTCAGGCAACAATAAACAGTCTAACAACTAGAAATCAAAATAGATGTACCGCGTTACACCCTGTGGTGCAAGTAAATAAACAGCGTAAAGCCAAATTGGAACAAGGAGAAGCTTGAGATACCAGTTTATTTGAACTTTTAGACCCCGATGGAACAAATACGCGATCGTCATTCCCAGTGCTAATAGACTCAAGCCCATACTCAACTGCCCCGCTGTTAGCTTCAACGTTTCACCATACACCTTACTCAAAAACTGCGGATCCGCCGTCTTGCCCCACAAACTACTAAAAAACAATCCCACATCTTTCACCTGCGTCACCCGAAACGGAATCCAGCTCAACATCACCAACGCCTGCGTACAAAACCAAGCCACGAAAATTCCAGGCAAACTCGCCCAAAAGGTAGATAGGGCCGGAGTTCGATCGCTCAAATCATCAACCAACCGATGGATAATCAACCCCAACCCATGGACCATTCCCCACAGCACAAAGCCCCAAGTCGCACCATGCCACAGCCCACATACCAGCATTACCAGCATCAGATTTCCATAAGTCCGCAGTAGCCCGCGCCGAGATCCACCCAGCGGGAAATATAGATAATTCCGCAGCCAATCCCCAAGCGTCATGTGCCAGCGTCGCCAAAAATCAGCCAAATTGGTACTGAAATAAGGAAAATCGAAATTTTGCGGCAACTGAATCCCCAGCAACATGGCACTTCCACGAGCCACGTCCACATAACCACTGAAGTCTAAATAAATCTGGAACCCATAGGCAATCACCGCCAGCCAAAGATCTCCGCTCCCTGCCCGAGGAATATTCTCAAAACTCAGGGCCGTAAAGGTGCCTAAATGATCTGCAAAAATCCCCTTTTTAACCGCACCACAAGCAATCAACCAAAGTCCTTCAGTAATTTGATCGGCACGGGGAAAGGTTGCGGCTTGAAGTTGGGTGATGAATTGTGGATAGCGGGTAATTGGTCCAGAAATGGCCTTTGGGAAAAAGAGTTTGTAACTGGCAAACCGAGGAAAAGTTCTCGACGCGGGCGCACCTCGGTAGACATCGACTAAATAAGCGATACATTCAAACGTAAAAAAGCTAAACCCCACGGGCGTTAAAGCATTTAAAGTTTTGAGCGCAGTTTCCATTGGTGCGAGATTTAAATGGAACAAAGCAGCAATGCTTGATAGGGCTAGGAGTGCGATCGATTTGAAGCTAAACAGTAAAAAAAGCTGAATAAATACACCTAACATCAAAAGCTGAAAGCGGCGACGATTCCAATCTTGTTGAGCAAACTGCCAATCCTCAATCCGCCAATCCGGTGGTGCCCCGATCGCCCGACCCAATTGAAACGTGATCCAGGTCAAGGCCACTAGCAATGGAATATATTGCGGCTGAAGCGACGCATAAAACAACAAACTCGCAACAACTAAAACCCACATTTTGAGATGGGTTCCAGAGACTGACCAATAAATACCCAATGTCCCTAATAGAAAGAGGGCATAGGTCAAGGAGAGGAAGTTCATGACAAACGCTAAATCTAGAGTGTTAATTGGTCTCTATACAAGACCTGTAGTGTAGCCGAACTGTTGCACTGTGATCACAGAATCTGATCAGAGAGTGTTATGGATTTCAGCATCAATTCAGAGAATGCCCGCACGGAATAGCCAATAGATGAACTGGCCCTAACTGCAACCAAAGTATTAAGTATCAGAGAGATACTAAAGATAAGTTCAACTGTTCTGTGTCCTGTCGGCCTGTTTGTGAGAAATCTAGCAGAAGGCAGGGCAATTTTTTTGATTTTTGATAGGCTTATGATGTTTGAGAGCGTTGTTTAAGAGATATTGAGACAGCGGAATGCAATAGATCTGTGGGAATATGGATTCCGACCTTTATGTGTAGATGAGTGGTGGAATCCATGGATGAGGTTTTACAGGAGAATCAGGAAGAGTTTTATGAGAATGCCCATGGTGAACAAGCGGGTGATTTTATCAAGCTCGATCAATTTCTAAAGGTAGTAGGCATGGTGGGCACGGGCGGCCAAGGAAAAGTGTTGATTCAATCGGGCGAAATACGAGTGAATGGAACCATTGAGACCCGCCGAGGTCGCAAGCTTCGTAATGGAGATGTGGTGGAAGCATTTGGGGAAGGCTATACGGTGGAACTCACCAGCGGCCATGATGCCTGGGCGTAATATTTGATGGCAGTCTACGATCGTGATCTCAATTTGGATTAGATTGGGATGTGATCCGTACCAATGGAGGGTAGGGTCGTCCGATCGGTTATCCGGCCTGAAATGATAATCTGGAATAACGTTGAACTGCTGAGTAGTTAGACGTGAACCCTATTTGATCCTTTGGAGCATTTCTCATGTATCTCACTTGGTTAGACAGCAATTCTTGGTTGATTGAACTGGGTGAGGGCGAGAAAACAACCCGAATTTTGATGGATCCTTGGCTGGTTGGGGATTTAATGTTTGGCAGTGCGAATTGGTTTTTCCGTGGATTTCGTAAACAAGACCGATCGATTCCAGAAAACATTGATTTAATTTTGTTATCTCAAGGCTTGGAAGATCACGCCCATCCAGCAACCCTTAAAGCATTAGACAAATCAATTCCGATCGTGGGTTCTCCATCTGCCGCCAAAGTCGCAGCATCATTAGGCTTCACCAAAGTCACTGAACTCAAACACGATCGGGTCTTTACCTTAGCTGGCAAAGTAAAAATTCAAGCGCTTGAAGGATCGACTGTTGGTCCCGGCACAAAAGAAAATGCCTACGTGATTAAAGACTTAGTTCAAGGCACAACGTTGTATTACGAACCCCACGGTTATCATTCACCAAAATTGAAGCAAATTGGGGCGATCGATGTAGCATTAATCCCTATGATTGATTTGAAATTACCTTTGGTCGGTGCATTCATTAAAGGCACATCCAGCGCATTAGAATTGGCGCAATGGGTTACACCACAGGTCATGCTACCGACAGCAGCGGGCGGTGATATTAATTTTGAGGGATTGCTGATTAAACTATTAAAAGCAGATGGTGGTCCGTCGCAGTTACAAGAACAACTAATCTCAAAAGGATTGAAAACTCGTGTCATAGAGCCAAAACCTGGAGAACGGACGGCGATCGTTCTAGAACCTTGGGCAACAGCGGTTTAAAGGAGTTTGGAGAAAGATCCATTGCCCCCCTCATACCCAAACGCTTGGAAAACAGATCGAGGAAATTATTTAAGTAGCCCGCAAGCAAAATTTCCACCCAACTTATCCCCCTTTACTCACAAAACAGCACAGGATTAACAAAACGATCGGATCTCCCATCATGATCCTTTAGAATAACGATACATCCGATCGTCAATCGGATCGCCCTGCCATCACGGGAGAGAATTGTATGACAGCGATGATTCCCTCGAAAATTTATTATCCTTGTGGAGACGGCGAACCCGTGGCAGAGACGTTTGATCATTTGTATGTGATATTGATTACTATTGAAGTCTTGCGTCTATATTTACAGGATATTCAAGCTTGTGTATTGGGTAATCAATTTCTCTACTATGAAGAAGGGAACTCTGGAAAACGCTGTGCGCCCGATGTGATGGTGAGCTTTGGGGTGAAGCCTGGAAGTCGGGATAATTACAAGATTTGGGAAGAAGGTGCAATTCCGAGTGTTGTATTTGAAATGACTTCGCGA
>JAPLHZ010000146.1 GCA_026389365.1 Cyanobacteriota bacterium | reverse complement strand
CTTTAGCCCATCCATTTCGATTGCTTGCATTACCTTTTGCCGTAAATCGGAACTATATGGTTTTGGCATTGTTATTGCTCAGACAATTCGCTTTCTTTCTATCTTATGTCCTAACCTAGCTGGCTATAGCTATACTGACGAAAAACCTTTTCAAATGGCTTCTGATTGAATTACTCCATATCGATCAACACCTTTAACGTCCCTTTTTGAGCTGCCCGATCGATCGCCGCCAATCCATCACCCAATCCAAACTTGGCCTGAACCATCGGTAATACGCAAACCTTCCCTGCTGCTAATAGTTCCAGCGCAGGCGTAAACGCACCGCAACGAGATCCCACTAGCTTGATTTCATCCACCACAATTCGGGCAGCATCCAAAGTCAACGCTCCTGCATAGGTACTTTTCAACACCAACGTTCCCCGCGATCGTAATGCCGCCAAAGCGATCGCAAACCCCTCTGGATTTCCTGTACATTCCACAGCAATATCAAACGAAGCGGATTTAATCTGATGGGCGAATCCGACATTGATGCCACAATTTTTTAGAAGCTGAAGCTTATCCTCATGACGACCGATCGCCAAAACTTCGCAGCCTGTGGTCGCGATCGCCTGGGCCACCAGCAATCCCAACTTCCCATCGCCGACCACTAAAACGCGATGATTTTTAGTAATCTCGACTTGGGACAAAATCTGTAAGGCTGCGGCCAATGGCTCAGTAAATGTCGCGGCATCGGTCGTCACTTGGTCGGGTACAACATACAAGTTTTCAATCGGCAGAGTCAGATATTCAGCAAAGGCTCCATTTCGGTTAACAATTCCAAGGACAGTCCGATCGAGGCAATGGTTCTTAATCTCGCGCTGACAAAACTCACAAACCCCACAGCTTGCATTAATTTCACCCACAACTCGCTGATTAAGCAATTCTTTCGGCCCAGTTTGCACGACTCCGACAAACTCATGACCCAGCACACCGGAATAAGGATAATAACCCCGTGTAAGTTCAAGATCAGTATTACAAACGCCCGCTCGTAAAACTTTGACAAGCGCTTCGCCAGATTTAATCTCGGGTTTAGGCAAATCATGGCGCAGAGAAAGAGTGCGATCGTGAAGCCAAAGTCCATTCATAACTTAATTCTCAATTTTAATATAGCCATTCTTCATCGCGCGAGACACGAAGCAGATTCTACAAGTCCCTCTGAACAAGGGTTCCAGATTTTTACTTGTACCTCATTGGAGTCAGAATGGCTATATCTAAATTTAACGATCTACATCGTTCCTCTAAACAGTCCTTGTGGCTTGAATAATAACACCAGCACCATAATCACCAAGGCAATTCCGATTTTATAATCCGCACTCATCAAACGAACGATCGGATATAAGAATGGATTTTGTAACAACGTTACATATAACGGTCCCAAGGTCTGGCTCATTCCAGCCCCCACTTCCTGAGCGATCGCAATAATAAAAGCTCCAACAATAGCCCCGTAAGGATTGCCAATTCCCCCTAAAATCACCGATGCAAACAGCGGCAAAATCATAAACCAACCCATATTTGGATTCACCTTTTCCAACAATCCCAACATACTCCCAGCCAGTCCCGTCAACCCCGCCGAAAGTACCCACGTCCACACCACCACGCGATCGACATCAATCCCCGTCACCCTCGCCAAATCAATATCATCCGCCACCGCCCGCATCGCCTTACCGACTTTTGTATATTGCAAAACCCAATGCAGAAGCCCGATCGCCGCGATCGCCATACCCATGACAATAAAGCTATTAAAGGGCACTCGAATGCCGCTCATATTCAACGTTTCAGAAATCCGAAGATCATAGTTTTGTGGACCTGCGCCCCAAAATAAAATGACGGAATTTCGCATGGTTAATGCTAGACCAATAGAAATAATAATCAGCGTCGTCGGAGTCGTGCGGCCCCGGCGCATCCTAGCCCATAGAACTTGCTCTGTAAACAAGGCAAACCCAATAACACAGAGGGTAGACAGCACCATTGCCACCCAAATATTTAACCCAAAACTATTGAATAACAAGGTTAAATAAGCGCCCAAGGTCATGAGATCGCCGTGGGCAAAATTAGAAAGGCGCAAAATGCCATAGGTCAACGTGAGGGCGATCGCACTTAAGGCCATAATGCTGCCCAATGACAGACCATTCACTACCGATTGAATTAGCTGTTCCATATCACTTCAGAATCACGTCAGACCACCAGACCGCATAAATCTTACGACATTCAGGCACGATATTCGGGCTTCTTGCGTTAGATCTCTAGCAATTCCGACTCGCTCAACTCTTCGATCGACGAATCAGATTCTTTCTCGATCGAGTCCTCAATCATCAACTCTTCATTGGGTAATACTTCTAATTCTGGTAGCGCTTCTGGCGGAAGTTCTAGAGCGATCGATCCCAGCTTACCAATGCGAAAATCATTGAGAATTAGATTAGCGGCCCGTTCTTTGTCTCCTTGATACTTCAATGCGCCGAGGGCCTCTAAAAACGATTCGCCCGTAATTTCAGTCGCATTGATGTTGTATTGATTGGTCAAAATTCGTTCTTGGTTCAGTTTTTTCAACAAATCAACCAAGGCCGACCCAACACGCTGGTGATCATAGGCCGCTTGACCAATATCGTCGCAAATCGCCAACTTCACCGCTGATGCTTGATCTTCTAATTTATTCGGCAAGACTCCCGGCGCATCCAACAATTCGACTTCATCTGAAATTCTGACCCACCGCAACGATCGGGTCACCCCCGCCTTCCGGGCACTCTCGACCACCCGTTTACCAATCAGCCGATTAATCAACGCAGATTTGCCCACATTCGGAAACCCAATCATCACGCACCGAATTGGACGTGGCAACATGCCCCGATCGCGGCGACGTCGGTTAACAGCAATGCCTGCTTGTTTAATGGCCCCGGCTAGTTCTTTAATTCCTCGCCCGCTGTGACCATCGGTAAATTGTGGGATGCCGTCATGCTCCTTGAGCCAATCAAACCAAAGCGATCGTGCCCCATCGGGAATCATATCCATTCGATTCATCACCAAAACTCGACCCTTAGCTCCAATCCATTTATCGACATTAGGATGATGGGTGGCCAAAGGAATTCGTGCATCTCGGACTTCCAAGATCACATCGACTTTCTTCAGTTGGTTCGTCAACAGTCGCTCCGCTTTAGCGATGTGACCGGGATACCACTGGACGGGAGGCGTTGACATGGGCGTACGACAATTTTTCTGCTAGACCACATACCCTAGCAGATTATCACCATCAGAGTTCTATCCGATCGAGTTCAGAGGCTGCGAGTAACGTCTGAAACTCTGACAAACTCTATCTTCTGCCGCTGGAACAATTTGTTACCCCGTTGCTTGACGTTTGTTTAGCCATCGTTGAAATGATTTCTGACTTTCACCCGACGATTGCCCAAGGAGGATGTTCTTGACACTGATATCTTCATCAAGTCGATTCCAATGGATTCCGTCTCCACTTCCAATTAACCGCCAGCTATTTCTTTCTTCAACTGAACCATGGAATAGACGTGGATACCATGCCAGTGGGACAGAAATAGTACGACCATCAGATAGATCGACGGCCAAAGTATCATCTGTGATCTCGACGATCTGTATCTTGACTGCTTCGAGTAAATCAACCGTTAAAGAAGTCATTCCAACCCTCCATCAACTGCTTTTCATGTTCATCAACCAGCGTTTGAATACGATTTATCTCTGTGCGGTTAAATCCCCTGTTACTTTGAAGACGTGCTGGACTAAGCCATAAGTTAGCCTCGTCCTTATGGCGTTCAACATGGACATGAGGTGGCTCATCTCGATCGCCTGCATAGCAGAAAAACCGATCTGGACCGACAGTCAGAAGAGTTGGCATCTCAAATAACTATAGTAGGAGATAAATTCTGGCTTACTGTGACTTCGCTCAGGGTTAAGGTACGACCAGAACAGGACAGGGCGACAGACTGATGACACGGTTGGTGACACTTTCGTGGGAGCCGTCGTCGGTGAGGCCTAGTCCTCGGGTTCCCATAATAATGAGGTCAGCCTCAACTTCATCCGCGACATCGCAAATGGTAAACGCGGGTTTTCCCGATCGTTCGATGGTCTCAACTTCAATGCCCTGCTGGGTGAACAAAAATCGAGCTTCTTGGAGAAGTTCTTCAACGCCTTCAGGAGAAGACATAAGGGTGGGTGCTGACATGCCGTTTTGAATCACGGACAGCAGAACCAGTCGGCTGTTATGTTGCTGAACGAAATCAGAAACAAGTTCAGCAGCTTCGCGAGATTCGAGACTGCGATCGATGGGGAAAAGAATAGTGTCAAACATGCGCGATTCTCCGTGAAGGTGAGGCGAACGGCAGCCGCATTAAGGCTTCTTTCATACCTTTCATGCTAGAGCATGAATCGAATAGATAATCAAATTGACTCTAATTGTAATGAATGAATTGCACGTCCAACCGGGTTTAATTAGGTCGAACTGAACCCATAACCCCTAAGTCAACTAGAGGATTAGCCAATAGACCTCCTGCGAAAGTCGAATAAAGTTGTACAATAGATATAAATTCAGCTAATTGAACGTGAGTTATAAACAAGCTAAGAATTTAGAGCCTGTAGAGTTCAAACGATTGTGCGGCGTGACTCCAGCAACATTTGAG
>JAPLHZ010000007.1 GCA_026389365.1 Cyanobacteriota bacterium | reverse complement strand
TCAAGCCGATCTGAAGTCTCGCATTATCTTGTTTATTGACTACTTCAACCGCACTATGGCTAAGCCTTTTAAATGGACTTATAAAGGTAAGGCTTTAGCCGTCTAAAGTTTGTTCCTTCACTTTAGCCGCCTTGTACTAGACCTCAGACATCATCAGAAACCATCGGACAGAGACAACTCTCCTGGGCTAACCATTGCGACCCGACCTGATGCAGCGTAGCCATCACGGGCTGAATTTGGCGACCTTTGGCCGTTAGCGAATACTCTACACGGGGCGGAATCTCAGCATAGACACGCCGATCGACGATGCCGTGAGCTTCTAACTCCCGGAGGCGTTGCGTTAAGACTTTTGTACTAATACCCGGAAGCGCCTTGAGCAATTCGTAGGTTCGTCGATCGCCGACAAATAACTCCCGCAGAATCAGAATTGACCATTTGTTACCTAACAAACCGACAACAAATTGAATCGGGCATTGAATCTCTGAACATTGGCTAACATCAAACATAAACGCTACTTATTCTCAATATCTCTGACAATTTCAACAATTCTTTATAAATGGCGCAACGCCTGTATTAATGATAATGCTTTACTTCTGGTAACTATAGCGTCGGGTGGGTAACTGACTTGTCTACTAGGGTAAATTCAGGCAAGGTGAGTTCAGTCACTTATCACTATCCCCCATCATGACGCATTCCATTGCTCCATCTACAACAACAGATTCCAATACGTTTGCCCACATGGATTGGTCTGGATATCGACCAGAACTAGAAGCCGTTACTAATAAAACCGTTATACCGAAGTAGCCTCTGCTGGACGATCGTTAATCGGAAACATTGCTTTGGTAGTTGATTCCTATCTTCCACCAACCACAACCTCCAGTTATTCAAGAGCGGTATAAACCTTTAAAAGCGGTATAAACCATGAACCTCCAGAGAACGAATCCCTATCTCAAGCTATTGGAAATTCCGGTGGGCTACCTCAATATCATGGGCTATGTAGACAAGTCAGAGGTGAACGGTCCCGGTAGTCGGGCGGTAATTTGGGTGCAGGGCTGTCTGCGAGAATGTCCTAGCTGCTTTAATCCTGAGTCTTGGCCCTTTGAAATTAATCAACTCATCAAGGTTGATACCCTTGTCCAAAAGATTCTAAGCAACCCGCACAACACAGGTGTCACATTCTCTGGGGGAGAACCTTTCTGGCAAGCTCCTGCTTTAGCAAATTTGGCGCGTCAAGTGAAAGCTGCTGGATTAAATGTGATGTCATTTACGGGATTTAGCCTTGAACAATTACGATCGGACCAAGCGCCCGCCGGAGTAGGGGATTTACTTGATCAGCTAGATATTCTAATTGATGGGGCCTATGTTCAGTCGTTAGCAATTCACTCCCCCGATTCTCTGGTTGCTTCTAGGAATCAACGGGTACATCTAATCAAGAACCTCGCCGCAAGCGGACGAGGTATGAAACAGCCACTTTTGGGTTTCTTCAGACGTCCCAAGGGACGGGGAATTTACCCGTGACAGATTCAATCCAGCCTTTGCAAATCAATTGACTTGGGCCAGCGATCAAATGGAAATTCATATTCTTAAAGATGGTAGTCGGATCGTCACAGGCTATCAAGGACAAATTAATCTCGCGGAGTCTGAACAAAAAACATTGTCAGCAAACCCACTTTAAACCCACTTTTTTGAGCAAATTCAATCTTAGGAAAATTAGAGAACAATGAAATCACTTCCCTCCCTCCAAATCGGTAACCACATTGCTCGCTATCCCATTATTCAAGGAGGTATGGGGATTCGGATTTCTGGGGCACGTCTTGCTGCTGCCGTTGCCAATTCGGGCGGAATTGGGATTATCTCCGCTGTGGCTCTAGGACTCAATTCACCCTATTTCGACATCACTCAACCGAATGGTCGTAAACGCCGCGAACAGTTTTTTGCCGCAAATCGGTTGGCGCTGATTGATGAGATTCGGGCTGCCCGTGCGTTAAGTCCCAATGGGATTTTGGGAATCAACGCAATGGTTGCGGCTCAAGACTATGAAACAATGGTGCGGACTGCGGCGGAAGAAGGTATTAATCTAATTATTTCTGGGGCAGGACTGCCGCTCCAATTGCCGGAATACACCGCAGACTATCCAGAGGTCGCCTTGGTGCCGATCGTATCTAGTCGTCGTGCGGCTCACATTCTTTGCCATAAATGGAAGCGACAATACGGACGGGTTCCTGATGCCCTTGTTGTAGAAAACCCAAATTCAGCCGGGGGCCATCTAGGAGCGAAGTTAGAAGAACTCGGCGATCGTGCCCTCGACACCGAACAAACTATCCCAGAGTTAGTAGATTATTTACAAGAAATGGGGCTATCAATTCCTATCATCGCCGCCGGGGGGATCTGGGATCGGGCAGATATTGATCAAATGATGGCGATCGGCGCAAGCGGGGTCCAGATCGGCACTCGATTTATCACCACCCATGAATGTGATGCGGACATTCGCTACAAAGAATTTCACCTCAACGCTCAACCGGACGATGTAGTGATTATTTCCAGTCCAGTGGGCAGACCGGGGCGAGCATTACGGAATGCCTTTGCAGAACGAACGATCGCAAATTCTCCAGAACTAGAAAAACGATGTTTTGCGAATTGTCTTAAGTCCTGTAAGTGTCGAGATCAACAAAAATCTTTCTGCATTATTCAGGCTCTGGATCAGGCGGCACGGGGAGATATTGAAAATGGTCTGGTATTTTCAGGCAGTAATGCGGGGCGCGCTGAACGAATCATGCCCGTCGCTGAACTGATGGCTGAACTGATGGCAGGAATCGTTGCCTAAGCCTTAAACGGTGTTTGAAAAGTCCAACGTTGTGACAATTGAAATCCGATCCCCCTAAATCCCCCTTATTAAGGTAGAGCTGATTCTTTACTCAAAAGAAATTCTTAAACCTGCACTGTTACGTTGTTCATATTTTGATTTTCAACGAACTTGCAGGGATTCAGCAGTTTCTCTCTTTCAAGAGAATCAACCCTACCTTCTTAAGGGGGATTTAGGGGGATCGGGTGCTTAATATCACTACCTTTAACTTTTCAAACACCCTCTTGGGTTTTATGTCTTAAGCAAAATTTGCTTTGCTATAGTTGAAAAGTTTGAAGTTTTAACCAAGTTAAATATACACAATAAATATCTTGACGCAATTAAAATCCAGATTTAAAGCCTGTATCGCTGGTATAGCAAGAGATACAGGCTGGATAATTAGTGATACAGGCTTAGCCGAACATCACTAATTATTAACTGGGTTGCACAAAAAAAGGGAGGGCAATTCATGAATTACCCCTACCTTTTTTGTGTTTCTTATACAGTGGTAAGTTGAAAAACGCTATAAATCGTAACTTGCTCTGCTAATTAAAAAAACAGAAATTGGGTTACGGGCTTATTTGTTCTCTAGAGTAAGAATGCGACCGCCATCAAAAGATGATGTTGAAAAATTATTTCCACTAATTCCTGACGATCTTATAGGCTGTTGCGAATCTGGAGATAGCAATGTTGAATTGGAAATACGGAGATCAGAAATAACATTTAAGGAGTCGGTTCCTACAGGTGCGGGAGCTGTGAGCAATACAGTGGGAAGTTCAATCGATCCACCTGTAATAACAATGTTTATGGATGCTGGAAGAGCGTATGCTTGTGTGTTAGGAATTGTTGCATTGATTGTAGTTGGAGTATTAGTAAATGAACCATTTGAACCAAATTGAACGGAACCATTGGATGTACCAGTAAATACGACTTGATACTCATCACCAGAATGTAAGTGACCTCCAACATTATTACCTGGGCCATGACCACTAGCATAGAAAAGATTTGATGAAACAACATTGACTACAAGACTACGACTATTAGTAGTGTTATCGTTGAAGTTAGCAGTACCATTAAGCGTACTCATGTTTACTAAGCCAAGAGGAGTTAAAATCGTAGTATTTGTAAAGGAAGTAAGATCTATAAACGTAGAAAGGTTTCCTGGGTTTCCTGGATTAATTCCAAGATTCCCTCCAATGATGATGGGCAATACAGTGTTTTGACTGTAGCTAGGTGATGGCAAAGCTGCAAGCAGTGTAGCTGTGGCTGCACCAGATAAGAGAGACAAAGCAATAACTTTTTTCATGATTTTTAGATTTGCTAGAAATGTAAAGAATAAGGATCTTCGGACAAAGACATAGAGCTCGTTTCCCCCTGCGATTATATGACAAAATCAGCAATATCAATCTGCTAACAGTTCAGTAATCCACTTGATGTTCAATATGCCTGAATTAAAATGCTGAACGATCAACATTGATAGGAACTGAAATAATGACTAAGCATTATTTCAGTTCCTACTATAAAAAGCGATCTTTTAGAACCCATTTAAGAATTACCTGACACTTCAAATCTTTAGGGCTTACGCAAAAATGACTTGAAACCTGCATTTTATCGTAGGGGCAATTCATGAATTGCCCCTACATTTCGTTCTTTTGCGTAAGTTCTAATCTTGTTTAAAGCTCTAGGTATCTAGCCCCCTAAATCCCCCAATTCTGGGGGACTTAAATATGGTTCCCCCCAGAATTGCTACGGTGTACACACAAGTCTAACTGTCTACGTTGCGATTTATTTAAGCCCCCTAAATCCCCCAATTCTGGGGGACTTTGAAAGAATTTTATTTTCTTGTTCCCCCAGAATTGGGGGCTAGGGGGCGGATAAATGTTGACTTAACTAGGTTTTAAGACTTGTGTTTACACCGCAGGGCTATTTCATTCTCGTCTAGGCACTGATATGCTAGTCAACTAATCTCGCCTAAACTTGAGGGTTTCATGTCCGAACTCGCCATTGTCGAAGCCTTCTCAGCTTTGACTGATACAAGGCGTAGTGCGGGAAAACGCC
>JAPLHZ010000230.1 GCA_026389365.1 Cyanobacteriota bacterium | reverse complement strand
GATTCAGACCTGTCAGGCTTTGCAGCGTTTTTGGTTTTCCTTCTAGATCCCTATAGCTCATTTTCATGATGTCAAACCTTATCTAGGACCTTAGTATTCTGAATTTAGCTCATTAGACTAATTTCCGATAGCATCTAATAATTCACCGATCGAGGACAGTGCGATCTCATAGTCTTCCAATTTCATCGTGTAACTGGGTTCCCATAGGTAATGATTCCCATGATCGTTGACCACTCGCAACTCAGTCGGAATTGAAACCCCCTCTTCCAACTGCCACCAGTTCTTTCCTCTTCCAACGATCGAAAACGTTGAGATTCCACCTGAGTTAGCGGAAACCCGATAGATTCCGTTGCGATCGAGAATTTCAATATCTTGCTCTCGGATGTGATTCATCCTAGGAGATATCGAATTTCCCATTCGGTATAAAGAGACTGGTGTTCTTCTCATGAATCTATAATAAAACAGTTTTCAACCAAATTGCGATCGTCATACCGTCAGGTCGCGCAGGAAGTAGAACCGATCGCTTTTCCAGTCTCTACCCTCGTTTCTACCAAGGTAACCAGTGAGGGCGGAAGAAAGCCCGATCGTCATAAGATAAATTTTATTTTGTGATAAGATCTCGGTTAATGTAGGGGATTTTAGAGCAATGATGCAAAATAATAAGTTGCTGATCAGAAAGTCTTTAAATAAAGCGTTTGGCAAGGTTAAGCCCGATCGCGAAAGTTTTGAGGCGTTTACAACTAATCTGCGGCGCTTACTTGAGCAAACTGAAACAAATAAGACTGAATCTGAGGAGTTTCATAAAAATCTGATTTCTGATTTCCTTAAAAATACTTACTACAGTCCAAGTTATTTCATTAATACCAGAGGTCGCAATGATCTGGTTATTCATAATGGGAAGGATGCCCAAACTCCGGTTGGGGTGATTTTAGAGGTAAAAAGGCCGACTAATAAGGGGGAGATGCTGAAGATTGATAATCTTAATACAAAGGCTTTTCATGAGTTAGTCTTATATTTTTTGCGGGAAAGATTTGCAGGCAAAAATCTAGGAATTAGGTATTTGATAGCGACTAATATCTATGAATGGTTTATTTTTGATGCGAAGATTTTTGAGGATTTATTTGCTCAAGATAAGGCTCTAGTTAAGCAGTTTCGTGATTTTACAGATAATAAACTGAGTGGTAATAGCACTGACTTTTTTTATAAAAATATTGCAGAACCTGCGATCGCAAAAGTGATCAATGAAATCAACTTCGTACATTTTGATATTCGTGACTACAAGGCAGCCTTAGAGAGTAAAAAACAGTATGAGCAAGATTTAGTTGATTTGTTTAAGGTGTTTTCGCCACAGCATTTATTAAAGTTGGATTTTGCTAATGACAGCAATAGTTTAAATAAGCCTTTTTATAATGAGTTGCTTTATATCATTGGGTTGACGGAAATAAAAGAAGGTGGAAAGAAGTTAATTAATCGCAAAAAAGAGGGCGATCGCGATGGTGGTTCTCTATTAGAAAATGCAATTAACAGACTGGATAACTTAGATAGGATTCCGCAATTAAAGAATCTAAACAATCCTGAAGAGTTTGGGGAGACTCATGAGGAGAAGTTGTTTAATGTGGCTTTGCGGTTATCGATTAATTGGATTAATCGGGTGCTATTTCTGAAGTTATTGGAAGCGCAATTAATCAAATATCATCAGGGCGATCGCAATTTTGCTTTTTTAAATTTGGCTAAGGTGAAGGATTATCAGGCTTTGGCTAGTCTGTTTTTTGAGGTGTTGGCACGGGAGCAGGGGGAAAGGGATGAGGATGTAAGGGAGATGTTTGCGAATGTTCCCTATTTGAATAGTTCGCTATTTGAGCAGACGGAGATAGAACAGAATACGATTACGATCGGGGCGCTGAAAGGGAGGAGTTTGCCGATTTTTAGTGCGAGTGTGTTGAAGGATCATGATGGTAAAAGGCGATCGGGGAATCTTGATGCGTTGGCGTATTTGTTTGAGTTTTTGGATGCCTATGATTTTAGTAGTGATGAGTTGACGGATGGTCAGGAGGATAGTGAGAAGTTAATTAATGCGGCGGTTTTGGGGTTGATCTTTGAGAAGATTAATGGATATAAGGATGGTTCGTTTTTTACGCCGAGTTTCATTACGATGTATATGTGTCGGGAGACAATACGGCGGGCGATCGTGCAGAAGTTTAATGAGGTGAAGGGTTGGGATTGCGAGAATCTTGACCAGTTGCATGACAAAATTTCGGATAAGAAAGAGGCGAATGCAATTATTAATAGTCTCAAAATTTGCGATCCTGCGGTGGGTTCGGGGCATTTTTTGGTTTCGGCTTTGAATGAGATAATTGCGATTAAGAGCGAGTTGAGGGTTTTGCTCGATCGTCAAGGAAGGTCTTTAAGGGATTATCGGGTGGAAGTTCGTCATGATAAGTTAATTGTCTATGATGATGAGGGAAAAACTTTTGATTATCGTCCGAAGAATGCCGAGAAGCAGCGCGTGCAGGAAGCTCTATTTCATGAGAAGCAGACGATTATTGAGAGTTGTTTGTTTGGGGTGGATATTAATCCCAATTCGGTAACAATTTGTTTATTACGTTTATGGATTGAGCTTTTAAAGAATGCGTATTACAAGGCAGATGGTAATCTTGAAACTTTGCCGAATATCGACATTAATATCAAGTGTGGTAATTCTTTAATTAGTCGGTTTCCGCTTGATTTAAAGATAGTTTCGGAAAAGAGTAAGACGATGATTGAGAATTATCGGCAGGCGGTTCGGGGCTATCATAATGCAAAGGATAAAGGGCAAAAAAGGGCGATTGAAAGGTTGATTCGAGAGATTAAAGATAGTTTTTTGACTACGTTAACGGGACAAGATCGAAATAAAACAAAGTTGAGAAATCTGGAGGGTGAGCTTTATCAGTTGGAAAATCAGGTTTTGTTATTTGAGGAGTCGGTTAAGGAGAAAAAGGCACGGGCAAAGAAGGTTACTAAATTAAATAATGAGATTGATAAGTTAAGGGCTGAGATTGAGGATATTGAAAGCGGTCGGCTGTACGAAAACGCTTTGGAATGGCGGTTTGAGTTTCCTGAAGTTTTGAATGATGATGGGGATTTTGTTGGGTTTGATATTGTAATTGGTAATCCGCCTTACTTAAATTTTAAAATGTATTCATCGGAAGAAAGACAGGTTTTTAAGAGGAGTTATTCAGAAATTTTTGATGGAAAAGCTGATATTTACTATTTCTTTTTTGTTCAAGGCATGAGACTTTTAAAACAATCTGGAACTCTTTCTTATATATCTTCAAGATACTGGATTGAGGCGGAGTTTGCAGAAAAACTTAGGGTGTATTTATCCAACAATTACCTAATCCATGAAATGATTGATTTTAAGAATTTAGTGATTTTTGATGGGGTTGGGATAAAAACTTCAATTGCAACTTTCTACAAACAACAACCTCATAAAGGAGCGATGTTTTACTATAGATACATTGATAGCAAAAGAAATAAGGTAGTTAAAGTTGAAGACTTCTCATTAACTTCTATTGCTATTGATAGTATTAAAGGAAAAACAAAATGGATTTTGGGTGAAAGCAATGAGTTAAAAATTTATGAAAAAATCCAAACCAACACTATTTTGTTAAAAGACATTGCCTATTGTAATCAAGGTATTATAACTGGTTTAGATAGAGCTTTTATTACAACTACTGATGAATTTCAAGATATTCCTCAGCAATACATAAAAACATGGATAAAAGTTGGAGATATTTTTAGATATTCAATTCATCCAGTAGAAACAAGGAAGTTAGTTTATACAAATAGTATTGATGATTTGTCAGCATATCCATTGCTAGAGAAAAGATTAATTCAATATAAAGAAAAATTATCAAAACGCCGTGAAGCTGAATCAGGAAAAATTAGATGGTTTGATTTACAGTGGGGAAGAAATCCTTCTTTATTCAACAGTAAAAAATTAATTTGTCGATTTAAAGCATCACAAAATACTTTCTCATTAGATGAGAATGAATACTATTCAAGTGCAGATACAACGATAGTGACACTGAAAGAAAAAAGCCTGCAAGAATATGATTTAAAGTTTATACTTGCATTGCTTAATTCGAGACTCTTGGACTTTTATTTTAAAAGTTACGGTAAGCTTATGGACTATCGTTTTGAATATTATCCAAGTCCTGTTGAACAACTCAGAATCAAAAAAACTGAGGATCAACAAATATTTATTCGATTGGTTGATCAAATTCTCACTGCGAAAAAAGGCGATCGCCATGCTGATACAACAAAAGAAGAAAAGACGATCGATAATTTAGTTTACAAACTCTATCAACTCACCTATGACGAAGTAAAAATCATTGACCCAGAATTTGAACTAACAGAACAAGAATACACAGCAATTAAAATGGAGTAGAGCCTGTGATACAGATAAAAAATCCCAAAAACAAAAAGCAATAGGAGTAAACACCATGTCAGACAAAGAACAACTAATTAATGAACTCGATCAAGCCCCAGACTTTTTAATACGCGAAGTCTTGAATTTCTTTTTATTCATCAAAACGCGAACTAATGAAATCTCCAAGCAAGAACCTATTCAAAAAGCTAAAGAATCTAATATTCCGGATTTTTTGAGCTTTATCGATCAAGTAAATTCTGAGATACCAGCAGAAACAAATATTCCCAAAGACCTTGCCAAAAATCTAGATCATTATCTATACGGCACACCCAAAGAACAAGCATGAAGAAAGTATTTGCAAGATTTACAAATATCCAATTCAAAAAACTATGACACTTAAAGAACTAGAACCTCAACTACTCGCACTCTCACCCACAGAAAAATCTCAAGCAATTCAACTAATTCTCAACAGCCTATTAAATACTTGGCACGGCATTGAGAAAACATCAAACGTATGTGGCGGTGATGCTTGTATTCGTAGCACCAGAATCCCCGTTTGGCTATTAGTCAGCTACCAACAACAAGGGCTTAGTGACGCAAAAATATTAGAAGCATATCCAACCCTAAATGCAGTTGATCTAGCAAATGCTTGGGTATACACCGAAAGCCATCCCCAAGAAATTGCCACAGCTATTCTTGAAAACGAGACAGATTAAGCAATGATTAAACTCTATGCAGATGAGCAATTTCCATTGCCTGTCGTCAGAATTTTGCGTACATTAGGGTATGACATCCTGACCGTACAAGATGCAAAGAAAGCAGAACAAAAAATTCCCGATCCTGAAGTCTTGCACTATGCCATTAGCCTCAATCGAGCCGTCTTAACCATGAATCGCCGAGATTTCATTCGTTTACATACTCAAACCCCTCAACATCAAGGTATCGTGATTTGCAAAAGTAGCACCAACTGGGAAAAAATCGCCCAAGCCATACACAATCACCTCTCTAAATTTGAAACTATAGAAAAACAACTCATTAGAATCAAATTACCATCGCTGTAAAACTATCAACTGTAAGGCGATCGCCATGCTGATACGAGCGAATTAGAAAAGGCGATCGACGATTTAGTTTATCAACTTTATGGGTTGACAGAAGAAGAGATTAAAATAGTAGAAGGAGGTAAATGATAGAAAGTAGGTATAGCTATAGCCAGTGAAGTTAGGACGCAGCAAGAGCAAGAACGGAGTCTATAGCATCATGAAGATTAGGTGAATCCCTTAGGAGTTTACGGATACGAGATTTCAGCCAAGCCCAACAGTTTTCAATACGGTTAAGG
>JAPLHZ010000043.1 GCA_026389365.1 Cyanobacteriota bacterium | reverse complement strand
GTGAACTGGGCCATCTTCAATTCCTTCGCCATTACGTTAGCCAGACGCGGAGGCTACCGTACCGTACCGGATGCCCTCAGAGCTTGGGCTAATATGCTCGACAATGTTTATCTTTTCTTTGTATGAAACCACCCTGCCTACAGGAAACAGGAAGGACGTTATAAATTCTTAAGATTTGGTCTAAAAAGTTGAGATAATGTGACAAAACATTAATATCCTGAGTTTTTCGATCGGATCCCTCTAGCGCTTTTGATACACTGTATAAATATGTTCAAGAAAAGCTTGTATGAACTTAAGGCTTTGGGCCAAGTCATCAACCTTGATTCAAGAACAATCAAAAATCCACGTCAACCCGCCAAGAGCGCGCGATCGCACCCATGGTAGATTCTCTTAAAAAACCTGCATTACAAGAGCTGCGTCCTGGAACGCTAGCTCCGTCCAAAGAAACCATCCTCACCCCACGCTTCTACACCACCGACTTTGAAGAGATGGCGAAGATGGACATGTCGGTCAACGAAGAAGAGTTGTCCGCCTTGATGGAAGAGTTCCGCGCCGATTACAACCGTCATCATTTTGTGCGTAACGAGCTGTTCGATCGCTCCTTCGATCACATCAGCGGTGAAGCCCGTAAATTATTCATTGAGTTTTTAGAGCGCTCCTGTACCGCCGAATTCTCTGGATTCCTGCTGTACAAAGAACTCTCCCGCAAACTCAAAGAGCGGAATCCCCTCTTGGCGGAAGGTTTCGCCCTAATGTCTCGCGATGAAGCCCGTCATGCTGGGTTTTTGAATAAAGCGATGTCAGACTTCAATATGTCCTTGGATTTGGGCTTCTTGACCAAAAGTCGGAAGTACACCTTCTTCAAACCGAAGTTTATTTTTTACGCGACCTACATTTCAGAGAAAATTGGCTACTGGCGCTACATCACCATTTATCGTCACTTAGAACAGCATCCTGAGAATCAGCTTTACCCGATTTTCAACTTCTTTGAAAACTGGTGCCAAGATGAAAACCGTCATGGTGACTTTTTTGATGCGGTAATGCGTGCCCAGCCTTACACCTTGACGGGCCTGAAATCTCGCCTTTGGTGTCGTTTCTTCCTGCTTTCCGTGTTTGTCACCATGTACCTGAACGACCTACAGCGTACAGGCTTCTACGAAATGTTGGGATTCACCACTCGTGACTTTGAGCGCGAAGTGATTAACAAAACCAATCGATCGGCTGGAAAAGTCTTCCCCGTTATTATTGATGTTGATCATCCTAGTTTCTACCCAAGCCTTGAGACTTGTGTGAGCAACAATGAAAAACTTGGGACGATCGGTGCATCCAGTGCTCCAGCACCGCTCAAGTTCTTGAAAAAGCTTCCCTATTACGCTAGCACCGTGACCCAACTCTTGAAGCTGTATTTCATCAAGCCGATCGATATGGAAAAAATCCATGGAACGGTTCTCTAGATCTCAATCTCACTTCTTAGTGCAATGTTGAATAAGCAATGCTGAATAGTCAAGGGTTGAACTTACTCCCATAAAAATTGATAATTAGGCTTCACTACTGTGGAGTCTTTTTTGTATGAATTATTTTGCTCTGTGACTATCTTCTATGATGATGCTCTATGACTGTGTGCGGTGACTATGCCCCTTGATATTCCTCCTCAAATTCGAAATAGCCCAACGCTACAGAAATGGCTCCACCAAGCACCTGATATTCGCCGAGAAATTGCCAATGATCCCAGCTTTCGGACGCGCCTTCAGGTTGGCTATTCACCATTCACCCAAGCCAATACGAATGCCGTGACGATCGGGCTTGAAGATTTATGGCTTGGAGCAACCCCCGTCACCCTGAGTTCCCATTTCAGCAGCGGTGGGGGTATCAGTAGCTTTGGGGTCGATACTCAGACCTATTTATTGCCCTTAGGCGGATATATCAACATCGCCCCTGTAGTGGGGTGGCGATCGCTTTCCAACTCCAACACCCAGAACCAAGGTTTAAATCTCGGTGCAAAACTGATGCTAATTCCGTCTCGGGGTGGCGGGGCAGATGTCGCACTTCAGCAAACTTGGATCAATGTGGGAAGCGATCGGGAAGTCGGTGTTGGTAAAGTATCCGTTGGTTATGCCCTAGCGCCTCAACTCCGTCTAGCAACCACAATAGAACGTTGGCAAGGCCAAGCTGTCTCCGAAACGCGAGGCAGCCTTTTACTAGAATGGATGCCTTAGCTTAATAAAAACTTAAATTTAAATCCCTACCAACTGCTGCCGCGCTTGCCATTGGGTTTCACGGTCATCCAATTGGTCTTTGCCATGGCCAATTGCTCTGGCGTAATTTTTGCCCCTGTTAGATTGGCCCCGCCCAGATTTGTGCCGCGCAGATTTGCATTGAGTAAGTAAGCACTACGCAAGTCAGCCCCACGCAAATCCGCGTCCTGAAGATCCGCATTACTCATATAGGCCTTCATCAAGATCGCATCCCGCAAATTTGCGCACTGAAGATTCGCACGTCCGAAATCAACATTGGTTAACGTCGAACCTTGGAGATTGACTCCTTTGAGGTTGGCCTGATGGAATGTGGCTTCTGTTAGGTCAAGACGTGGGAGTTGGAGCATTTCTAGATGATGGGCTGCAAAATCGCGTCGGCCTTTGGCATAGTAGCTCTCAACGCTCGCAGCATCTAATCGGGCAGGGGTGGCACTACGACCTGTGGTTGCCCCACTATTGGTACCTCTGGTACCTCGGTCCTTCGAGTCCCCTCGGCTCGTGGAACTGGAAATCGATCGTGCCGCAACAGATCGTTGACGTATGGCCTCTGGGGAGTTAAGGGTAGTTGCTTCTTTAGGTTGTTGACGCGCCTGAATCGCCATGGCTGTGCGGGTAGCGGGGGAGATTATATTGCTCCCAGAGGAGAGTGGGAGAGTCGAGGGTACAGGACTGCCGCGTTTGGCCGTCATACTGTTGTTGAGGCTGTCTAGATAGGGTTCAAGATCCAGGGCACGAAAGACCTCCATTGCAGTCTGGTAACGATGTCGGACGGAGACTTCCAACATTTTCGACAGTACGCTGGCAAAATGATCGCTCACGTTAACATGCTTCTGCCAGAGCATCTCGCCCGTTATGGGATCGTAGGCCAAATCCTTGGGTGCCTTTCCCGTGAACATATAGATACAAGTGACACCTAACGCATAGATGTCGCTGGCAAAGACAGGCCGCATTGCCATTTGTTCGGGTGGAGCAAAGCCGGGAGTACCGATCGCATAGGAAGTAAATGCGGTATTTTCCGATGCGTCTGTGACAGTGGTTTGGACGTGATTTTTGACTGCACCAAAATCGATTAGCACTAGCTTCTGATCGTGCGATCGGCGAATCAAGTTGGCCGGTTTAATGTCTCGATGAATCACCTGTTGACTATGGATGTAATCTAGTATGGGAAGAACTTCACTAAGGAAATGCTTCACCTTCAATTCCCCCATACAGCCGTGGCGCTTGACTTCCTGCTGAATGGTCGAGCCACTCACGTACTCCTGGACCAAATAGAATTCCTGACTCGACTCAAAATAATCCAGTAACCGAGGAATTTGAGGGTGGTTACCAATCCGTCCGAGAGTCTCAGCTTCTCGCTCAAAAAGTTCCCGCGCCATTTGCATAATGTGCGGTGCGGTGGTGTTGGGGCGAAGTTGTTTAATCACACAGTTCGGTTGACCGGGGAGCACTTCATCCCTTGACAAATAAGTAGCGCCAAAGCCCCCCTGTCCTAGAGCATGGAGAACCCTATATCTCCCCCGTAACAGGAGAGGAGCACCGCAAGCTTGACAGGTTACAGCATCGATTAAATTTTCTGGATTGGGACAACCTGGACTCAAGCAGTAGCTCATGCACCTTACCCGCGCTTAGCTCAATGACAATATGGGACTGAAAGGGAAAAATAGAGGCTTGTAATCCAAACTTCGTAACCGGACTCTGTATAATCAGGTCGTTTATTGCTCAGGCTTAGTCTAATATTTTAACCTAATCCAATTATTACAACCTATATTTCCCATCATCCCACAATGGATGTAGACATTTTTATGGAGAATTTATGCAATGCCTACAAATGGATGGTACCTATGAAATTTATGTGATCCTTTCTTCTGTTATTTACTGCTCTCTCCGGACGGGACGGGATTATTCTTTTTGGCCAAATCGAAGAATAATCTAATTCTCTATCTGCATGTTCAGATCTATGGGAACTTGCTGCTCCTGTTGTTTTAGGTTTCTCATTGAAACGATGGGGTCTCGCTTGGGTTTGGCGTTTTAGTGGAGGCCTGAAGGCGTTACAATCTTTAGGGTTTAACACTCTTCACAGCAAGCGGTCCGATGCGTATTTCTTTATCTTGGCTTCAAGAATTCGTTGACATTTCTCACTCTCCCGAAGACCTAGCTCATCTGTTGACGATGGCAGGGTTTGAGGTTGAAGAGATAGAGGATCGTCGGACTTGGGCAGAGGGCGTTAAGGTGGGGCGTGTGATGAGCCGAGAACCCCATCCGAATGCGGATAAGCTGAGCGTCTGTCAGGTTGATATTGGCACGGGAGAGCTTCAGCAGATTGTCTGTGGTGCGGCGAATGTGAAGGCTGATATCTTTGTGGCTGTGGCAACGATCGGAGCCTTTTTACCTAAATGTGGTGCGGAGGGGCTGAAAATTAGGCCCGCTAAATTACGGGGTGAGCCATCCAACGGAATGATTTGTTCCTTGTCTGAGGTGGGGCTAACCAAAGACTCCGATGGGATTCATATTTTTGATGAGACCACGGCAACGCTGAAACCCGGACTGGATGCCGGACCGTTACTAGGCCTTGACGAGGTGATTTTAGATTTGAGTTCGACAGCGAACCGTGCGGATGCCTTGAGTATGATTGGTATTGCCCGTGAGATTGCAGCCTTGACGGGTGTTGCGTTGAAAATGCCTGCGACTACGCCCGTTGTGTCTCCAGAGTCCGATCGGCTGTCCATCCATTTAACCAATTCTGTGGCTTGTCCGACTTACATTTTCACGGCGATCGATGGTGTTCAAGTGACAGATTCGCCCCTATGGTTGCAGCGACGATTGCAATCGGCTGGGGTGCGGCCCATCAGCAATATTGTGGATGTGACCAACTACGTGATGTTGGAATGGGGACAGCCGCTTCATGCCTTTGATGGCGATCGTCTGTCTCAAGTGGCTGGGGCGACTCCAATAGTGTTGGGAACTCGTTTGGCTGACGCGGGCGAAACGCTCAAAACTCTGGATGGCCAAATTCGCACCGCCACCGACCAAACCCATTACATCACCGCGAATAATAATCCGATCGCTCTTGCTGGAGTCATGGGTGGCAGCGAGACTGAAGTTTTCGATGGAACCCGTAATCTGGTGTTGGAAGCTGCGATTTTTGATGCCGCAGTCACGCGCCGCTCGTCCCGTAGTCAAGGGTTACGATCGGAAGCTTCGGCCCGGTACGAACGAGGAGTGAACCATGCTGAACTAGAACTCGCTCACCAACGCGCTGTACAGCTTATTTTGGAATTGGCAGGCGGACAAGTGGCGGCGCAAGCGATCGACGATCATCGGCCTGAAACTTTGACCCGCAGCATCGATTTACGATTATCCCGAGTCCAGCAAGTGTTGGGTTTGGTCGAACGAGAAGATGATGATCTGGGTGAACTGGAAGGGGCGGAAGTCGAAAAAGCGCTGCGATCGCTCAATTGCGTGGTGACTCCGACTCGTAAGGGTGAATGGACGGTTACGGTGCCAGCCTACCGATACCGGGATTTGGAGCGGGAAATTGACCTAATTGAAGAAGTCGCCCGGATGTATGGCTTCAACAACTTCTGCGACACACTGCCTGAAAAAGGAGAAGCCGGGGCATTATCCCTCGAACAAGTCGTGTTGCGTCGTCTACGATCGGCCCTGCGCGGAGCCGGATTGACTGAACTCATGCACTATTCCCTAAATAAATCTGGGAACGATCGGGAAGTCATTCTCAGCAATCCGCTGTTGGTGGAATATTCTGCACTGCGGACTAACTTGATGGATGGTGCGATCGAGGCATTCCAATTCAACTGGGAACAGGGCAACGGCGCACTGAATGGCTTTGACATTGGCCATATTTTCTTCCAAGACGAAGAAGGATTTGGTGAAGCCGAAGTCGTGGGCGGCATCATGGGCGGTGATACATCCCGTGGGCGCTGGCCGAGCAGCGGAAAAGAGTCTCCCTTAAGCTGGTATGAGGCTAAAGGCTTGCTGGATTCTGTATTTGATCAATTGGGTTTGCCCGTTGAATATCAGCCCGACAGTCGTGATACCACCAAGCTACATCCCGGACGCACCGCATCGCTCTGGCTCAAAGGCGAACGGCTGGGCACCTTGGGCCAATTGCATCCACAGTTTGCGCAAGATCGCGGATTGCCAGACGGCGTTGTCACCTTTGAATTTGACTTAGATCTGATCTATAAGCACTTCGATGCCGAGGGTGGAATGGTGCCGATTTATGCGCCGTTCTCGACCTATCCAGCTAGCGATCGGGATCTTGCCTTCTTCGTCAAAACCACAACCTCCGTGGCTGAACTAGAGCGAGCCATGCGAAGAGCGGGTGGAAAACTGCTCGATTCCGTTGAACTTTTTGATGAATACAAGGGGAAAGGTGTTCCAGAGGGCAAACGCAGTCTCGCATTCCGTATGGTCTACCGGACGATCGATCGGACCTTGACCGATGGCGATGTGGACCCCATTCAGCAAGAAATTCGAGATGTGTTGGTCGAGCGCTTCCAAGTAGAGTTGCGCAGTTAAATAGAATCCCTGCCATGACTCAAAATCCGTTTGATGCCTTTTCAAAAGAGTTCCTCGTGGATCTTCTCATTCCCTATGGCACCGTAGAACGATCGTTTGAAGTGCCTGGGGAATCGAAGTTTATCGATCTTCTCTTTTTACCAACTGCATCCACTGTATCGAAACCTAAAGTCAGTGGATTACTTAAACAAGTCATCTCAACACCCAGTGTTTTGGAAGTGTATAGCAGTTCACCGTCTGAGGATGAAGTCGCAACTTGTCTAGCCAAGCTTTTGTGGCTGCGGGAAGATATTGTCCGATCGGCAAATCGGGACGATCGTAAACTTGTCAGCAACGATTATCCGAGACTTTGGATTTTAGCGAATTCTTTGTCTGCATCCGTTCGGAAAAAATGTGCGGTGATCCAAGAAAATAGATCTCCCCAAGGAATTTACCACTTCCCAAACTCAATTATCCGAACCGTTATGGTCTCGCTCAAAGAGGTGCCCATTAACCCTGATACCCTTTGGCTGAGATTATTAGCCCGTCGATGCTTGACAGGTTAAGAAGAAAATCGTTTTGTCAAGCCCTATCAACCTAAACTTGGAAACGCTCTTATATCCAGCTTTTGAGGTGGTTTTCGTAAGGTCTTAACGCCCCCCAGTCCTCGATTCTCAGGAGCGGCTAAGT
>JAPLHZ010000173.1 GCA_026389365.1 Cyanobacteriota bacterium | reverse complement strand
GACCCACTGTGGTCAGTGCGTCCGTTAGAATATTCTGTAGGCTATCCATTGCACAGTCTCTGTTTTTTGTATGACTGTACTTTAAGCTTTGGATAGCTTTCTTCGCCACTACCTACGTTAAAAACTGTCCGGACTGTTGATATAATAGATGAGATCAATCGCTTCAATATTTCAAATCAGTCTAAATTTTTAATACATAGCAACCAATTGAGTATTAGAAATTTTAATATTGTTCGATTTAACGATCGCTCAAAATGAAGGCCGCTATGGTCAAATCGACTGGGGTCGTCACTTTTAGATTTGTTTCTTCACCGAATACAATGTGAACGGGCAATCCACATTTTTCAAACAACGCCGCATCATCGGTCACACTCCAACCCTTTGCTTCTGCTTCAGCATGACACTTTTTCAATAATTCAACTTGAAATCCTTGTGGAGTCTGTGCTGCCCAGAGATTCGCCCGATCGGGAGTCTCCACAATCAATCGATTTTCGTCAACTACTTTAATTGTATCTTTCACCGAGATGGCCGCAATTAACCCATCAACTGTTTGAAGCGCCGCCGCACACCGATCGAACAAGTCGGCTGTGGCCAAACACCTTGCCCCATCATGAATTAACACCTGGCAAGCATCAGTCGGCAGTGCCTTCAGGCCATTGTATACCGAGGCTTGACGAGTATCCCCGCCAACAATCAATACAACAGGTTTAGTTAGGGCTAATGAATCAACAATGGTCTGAAAATCTTCAAAATCATGGAGCTGCCCCACAATCCCAATCCAACGAATACTCTGCGATCGTTCCGCTATCAACAATGTCCAAGCCAAAATAGAACGACCATTCACGACCAACAACATTTTGTTGCGATCGCTAGCCATCCGCCGCCCCGAACCCGCCGAAGGAATCAATAAATGCACAGACCTACACCCAATCGAAAATCTAACGTCAATAATTCTAAAATCAATAATCCTAAAATCAATAAATTTAGAATTTCTTTGATGGATGACCTGGGACTCGAACCCAGAACCAGCGGATTAAGAGTCCGATGCGCTACCGATTGCGCCAGTCATCCGTGCTTTTAAGCCTTATGTATCATCACAGATAATCCCTCGTTTAGCAAGGGGCAGAAAATAATTCTCTGTCCCTTCCTGATTTAGCTGGTAACTACTCAGGCCGTTGGTATAGGCGAAATGGGATCGCCCAGGAATACTTGAACCAATACTGGGCATAGCTTTTCAACCCGTCATGGTTCGCGATTCCCTTCAACTGAGGCAGGATTTTCATCGCATCCATGGCGATTTTGCCCCGTTTGGTATGGACAAAGTAAAAGGTCAGGCCATCCGTGCAATCGACATGTAACCACCACAGTTTGGTCTTCACCCGAAATCCTGTTTCATCGAAATGAACCACAGGCGACTCTAATACCGCCATACCGTACACATCCGCCAGTAATTCTCGGACTCTGGCACTCGGTAGGAGTTGTAAATCTAGCAGGTAGACCATCAAGCCCTGTAGATTGGGACCATATTGAGTAACATTCTGAACCGTATCGGGCAATTGACCCCGATTTAGATGATGACAGCAGTGAGTTAAGTGATGCAGCAATCAAACACTTGGCGATCGATGGTTGCTTTGGGCACTGGTGGGAGTGCTGATGGTGGGGCTGTGGGCGACGCCGAGGGAATAATCTTTGCCAATGGAATTCCAGACTACGCTATGATCGGCTGAGTATATATTAAATATTCGATAGAATTTAGACCTGTGCGATTCACTTGGGACGACAATAAATATGAGGCTAATTTCATTAAGCATGGCTTTGACTTTGCCGATGCTGAAACAGTCTTTAATGGTCCGACCTTTACCTATGAAGACGATCGCTTTGCCTATGGTGAGCAACGTCTCATGACTTTGGGTTTGTTGGGACAAGTGGTTGTTTCGGTGACGCACACTGAACTGAATGGCGAGATTCGAGTTATTTCAATGCGAAGAGGGAGTAAAAATGAACAACGAATCTTCTTTAAGAACATCGAAAACTGATTGGGCAAGGATTAATGCGATGCAAGATGAGGATATTGATTTCTCTGATGCGCCTGAAGCGACGGAAGAACAAATTGCTCGATCGATTTTCAGAATTGGCGGGGTGCATGTTGACCGGAGTAAGCAGGCTGTTCATATGGTGTTGGATGCGACGATCGTTGAGTATTTTAAACAACAATCGGGTGAGCAAGATTATCAAAATCTTATGAGTGTTGCTCTGCTGGACTATATCCAACGCAATCCAGCGACGTCAAAAGCTGCATAATTGCTGGTCGTTGGCAAAGCATCCTTCGTGAATCGCCCTTCTTCAGCCAAATTACTGTAAAGCCGATCCCCGTTCCGGGCGGCTTTGCCAACGCACTTGCTCCTGTGGACGATTCCCCAGGGAGGCTACGCCAACGGCTTAACGGTTGTTCGATCGCACTTGTTCCTGTGGTGATTGAGGCGTTGGCGCTTTTGGAGATTTGAAGTGGGGCGATCGACTTTAGATGGGTCTGCGTACTTTTACAGAATTTTTTATCATAATTAGGTATAAATTCTGGTGATGAGTTGAGTGATGCAGCAATCAAACGCTTGGCGATCGGATGGTGGCTTGGGTATGGTGGGAGTGCTGATGGTGGGGCTGTGGGCGATGCCGGGGTGGGGGAGGAAGACACGAGAGGAGAGAGTTTGAGAATTGAATTGACTAGATTTCATAGTCAAGCATTACGGGTGACACTGGAGCAGCCCGAGGTGCTAGCGAAAAAACATTTGACATTCCCAAAGATGAGAAAATTGATGCCAATCGAACCGTGTAGTACATCCAGGGCTATTTCATTCTCGTCTAGGCACTGATATGCTAGTCAACTAATCTCGCCTAAACTTGAGGGTTTCATGTCCGAACTCGCCATTGTCGAAGCCTTCTCAGCTTTGACTGATACAAGGCGTAGTGCGGGAAAACG
>JAPLHZ010000400.1 GCA_026389365.1 Cyanobacteriota bacterium | reverse complement strand
GTCAACGCTAAGGAGAACAAGCAATGCACCCAACGTCACTCCTAATCCAAGTTCCTGCCCTTCCAGGATTGAATACTGCGCCCACATTGGAAGGACTTTCAGTTCAGGCCAGTGAGACTCTTAATCAAGCAACGATCGTGGCCTGGGATAAGAGTTGGGAATTGGCAATGTCAGGTCAAATGTATGGAATTATGGCGCGAATGGGCTTAACGATCGCGGGATTTATTGTCGTTATTTTTGTCTTGCAATTTGCAAAATCAATGATTGATGATACGTCTAATCGCCCGATCGCCGAACTTATCTGGCCAATTATTGTCGTCATTTTCCTGGTGAATAATGGTCAACTTCTATCGAGCCTTACGCTGGGAATGCGGAGCTACATCAACACGGTAAATAGCAGCATCCTAACGACGACCGCAGCGGGATTAGACACTCAAAAGGTGCTGGACCAGCTTGCGATTTACAACCAGAAGTCAGCTCAATTGGGTGCATTACAAAAAGAATGTGATGACAAACGAACCAATGATGAAATGGAAATGTGCCTGCTTCAAGTTAAGGCGAAGGCGCAATCTATTCTGTCGCAAGTCTCAACCCAAGAAGTTCTAGGAGCGTGGGGTAAACGGTTATCCGACTATGCCGGGTCAGTGATTCAAAATCCATTGAAAGCAGGATTAGATGTGGCGGGAGCTGGGGTTGGAATGTATCTTCGAGTGCAGACAGCGCCGATGGTGATTTTAATTCAAACGATTTTGATGGCCTCTCAAGCTGCCTTTCAAGCCTTGGTGGAAGCTTCGTTACTGTTGACGGCGCTACTCGGCCCGATCGCGCTTGGGTCATCGCTTTTACCGTTTGGTGCAAAGCCAATCTACGCCTGGTTAACGGCATTTTGGAGTGTAGGACTCTGTAAACTTTGCCTGAATGTGATTACGGGTCTAATGGCCGTCACGCTCTACAACACAGGCCCAACGGACATGCTCCCGGCCTCCATAATGCTGGGCTTCTTCGCTCCAGTTTTGGCCTTTGGTATGGCTGCTGGAGGAGGAATGGCAATCTTCAATGGCATTACAGGGAGTGTTACAACCGCCATTCGAGTTGTTTCAGTTGGATTTGTAAATTTTAAATAGGTTTTACTATGCAACAGATTGATGCAATTCGTCGAGCCAAACAACAGCAAGGTAATGCCAATCATCTAAATCTATTTGGAATGTTTGTTTTTGGTGCCTTGGGATTGGGAGTGTTGAATCTACTTTTATTAGTAGGATTATTTACTTCCATGAATCGTCTATCCCAGAAAGCACCGCCCAGCCTAGTGCAGACCGTAGATGGCCGATCGATCGTAACCTATGCGATGGAAAGTAAAGACCGAACGCCTATTGTAATTCGTCGATTTACGATCGATACGATGACGATGCTCCTGTCTGCATCCGGTAAACTTCCTGGAACCCCGGACCAACCCAATCAAACAATTGATGCGGGAATTACGATTAAATTACCAGATCGAACCGAACGTCGGGTTTCCACATCGACTTGGCAATCGAGCTTTGCACTTTCAGCAGATTTCCGAAACTCAGCATTACAAGGCATTTCAGAACTTATGACTCCTGATGTCTTTACAGGTCGTGCCCAAGTTCTCTTAGTTCCACAAACCATATCAGACCCAGAAAAGATTGGAGATGGTCAATGGAAAGTGAATATGATTGCGAATCTGGTGACGATTTCAGCGGGAAATCCAGAAGGCATAACGATTCCATTTAATAAAGAAATCTTCCTTCGTGCTATTGATACCCCGCCGCCTAATGAAGTGACGACCCCATTACAAAAGGCAGTGTATCAGGCCCGATCGTCTGGTTTAGAAATCTATGGAATGCGCGACTATACCCCCGGTAATCTTAAAAAATAGGGAGAGCAATCAATATGCCCGAAGGAATTGGACCACAGAACATCTCCGCTACGATTCCAACAGATGAAGAAATTCAAGCTTTTTTGTATGAGGATGAAGATGAAGTCGTAGACGGCTCTATTGCTAATTCTGCAAATGTTAGTAATCCGCTTGTAGATCCAACTCAAGTTTCTAAATTAGTAAATTCGGAACAAGAGGACGAATTGGATGATGATTTACTTCTGGAACCGGAAGCCGATCGTATTCGGACTCAGGTAGGGTTTGCGGCAAATCCATTGGCCCGTTTAGGACTGGCATCTGTGTGTCTTCTATCTGTTGTCGGTTTAGTCGGTTTAGTCATTGGTGGTTTTCAATCCAGTACTCAGCCACCGCCCGTGATTCAGGCTTCGGCTAGTCCCAGTCCCACGCCTTTATCTACGACGATCGCCAATGCGGATGGCGCAACCAAGGAACAACTTGCCTTTCAACAACAAAAGGAACTCATCAAAGGGCAAAAAGCTCCAGCAACTAAAGTACAAAAAGTTGCTGTTGCTAAAACTCCTCCAACCCCAACAGCCTCTACAACGGCCTCCCCAGAACCGATCGCCGCTACTCCACCGCCAAGTCAACCCCCAGATCCCGCTCCAGTGGTCTCGCCTCCCCAATTGCCGATCGCCGTCGTTCCAACGATTCCGATCGACCCAAACAAGGAATGGGCTGATTTAGCGCAATCGGGAACCTTCGGTGCGGTTCCTCCAATGATTTTGGCTAGTAACAATAGCCCACCTTTACCCCCTCCGATCGTGATTTCCCCTCTCTCTCGATCGCCTGAAGTAGCGTCTACTATGGGTTTTCCAGGTCTTTCAACCTATGCAAACCAGAAGAAACTGAAAATAGGGACAGAGGCGACGGCGACGTTAATCAATCCGATCGCATGGCTTCCTGACGGTAAAGAAGCCGCATTCGCCAACAGCCCTAAATTCATCGTTCGTTTAGATGAACCGCTTAAGGGCATTGATGGTGAGACTGTCATTCCATCTGGTGCTGAGTTAGTGGTTGCCGTCCGATCGCTTGATTCAAAAACAGGACTCGCAGATTTAACCGCTCTCCAAGTCATCATCAACCAACAAGAATATTCGCCGCCCACCGGAGCAATCACGATTCGGGGAGAAGCGGGCAAACCACTGATGGCCGACAAACTTCAAGACAAAGGTAAAGAGATTGCATCAGGAGATATGGCATTGATTCTATTTGGTTCACTTGCAAAAGTTGGCGGAATATTGAATCAGCCAAATTCTTCAACCAGTGTTGCCACAGGAACGACCACGGTAAATTCAGTCTCGAATTCACCGAATATTCTGGGTGCTGCATTGGAAGGAGGATTCTCTGTTCTTGCGCAACAACAGCAGCAACGAAACCAGCAATGGATTACTGAAATAGCATCCCGTCCTGATGTGCGCTTTATCCCCGCAGGTAAACGGCTCCAAGTTTTCATTAACCAAACCATTACGCTTTAGGCATTCCTATGTTGAAAGCTTTCCCATTTCTACTCATTCCTTTTCTAGCGCTTCCCGTAAATGCCACGATCGTCCAAACCCTTCCCTCAGATACATTACAGGGTGAGAATGCCTTACCCAGGATCTCGCTTCCATTGGGTCACACAGTCAATCTGAACTTCATCCCCAGCGGTGAAATTGTTCGTCAAGTTCATCTAGACGATCGTTCTCGCGTTGTAGTGAGTTTCGATAGTCCGCTTTGTCCACCCAATGCAACGGGGGATTGTCGAGCCGGTGCGACGGTGATCTACTTACGTCAGATTTCAAAACCGATCGCCTTTTCATCTAGAGCGATCGCTAGTTATGGCGCAGAAGGGTATAGCAATAGCATGATGACCCTCATCACGACGAGGCCCGATGGTAGTAATCGAAAACTTTACCAATTTGAACTTCGTTACCTAAATGGGAGTACAGCCATAAGAACCATTCAAATCACCTCCAATGCTCCCCGGTTTCCCCCAATCGCCCGCACAGTTCAATCATCTTCTCAATCCCAAATACAACGAATCCGATCGGGTTTAGCGATCGCCACGGCGCGAAATCTAATCTTGCCTGATAGTGCAATTCGTAAACCGTTAAAACAGTTTTTCCAATTAATAGATTCTGGATCAAGTTTTGAGAATGCTATCACCCAATCCGAAATTCCACCCGAGTTTCTGGACTGGCTTCAAACCTTGATGCCTTAACCGATTGTTCAACCTTCAATACCAGGATGTTCCTTATGCGATTACTTTGTTTAGGGCGATCGCTCATTGCGTTTGCCCTGAGTTTTCTATTATTTATGTCCCCTGCTGTTGCTCAAGAAAGTAGCTCGATCGGCCTGCAACCCGTCCAAATCCAAACGGCATCAGGACCACAAACGGCAGAGGTCTTTGACTTTGGCCGCTCGTCCCTGAAACAATTTCCACCCTTAACGATGGATGCAGATTTGATTCAAAGTTTGAATCGAATGTCGCCAGATATTAACTTCGACCATCTAGTTCCAGGAACTCTTGCAAATCCGACAGAGTATTTGACGATCGGTTCTCTGGCAGGTGGAGAAGCCTTTGGGGTCGGTCAGATGACGATCGACCAGATCTCTAATTTGTCGGGTGTTTCACTCGATAGTTTAAATTTGGCCCACTTCGGCTCATTGACAAAAAATCTAACGCCTGAAACCCTTCTCCAGGGCATCCCTGAGATTGGGAGTTTCAGCCTTCAAGAAGTCAAACCCATTCTAAGTTTGGTGAATCAACAATTGACAGGCAATGTAGGGAGCATTTTAGGAGGTGGAGAATTTGGTAATTTACAGACAGTCTCTCAGCTCGTCAAAGGCTATCCAGAACTAGCAAAGCTACCGCTGGGCAATTTAGGTGACTTCAAACTCAGCCAGTTCAAACTTACGGATCTCCCTGGCCTGTCGAAAACACCATTGGGCCAGATTCCTGGTGTAGACAAGGCATTGATGAAAGACCTGAATGCAGCAGGACTCGGCGACATTCCACTTTCAAAGTTCCCGGTTCCGCCACAGCTTGCCAATGGAATTCAGTTTGCAGAATTAGATGTGGTCTTTTCTGACGCTGAACAACAACGGCTGCGATCGATTAGTGGAACCGTTCCGAGCAACGACAATTTCAAAGAAGTGAAATGTCCGAATAATCGTTGTCCTCATGTTGAAATGCATGACGTGATGACGAATCAATATTCTGGCTTTGCTTGGATGACTGGAAATCAGGAAGCGACCGATGGCTATGGTCCACTCTGTCTACCGTTTGGTTGTAAAGGGTCAGTAGGTAATCATCCCTTTGGAAAAGCATTCCGAGTCGTTCTGAGTCAACCGAATGAAGCAAAAGGAGAAATTCAAGTTGGATTAAAATTCCGAGCTTGTCAGAATATTTTATTTATTGGTAAAACTTGCACACCATACTTCTTTCCGCCCACACCCGGAGGCTTACGGATCGGTATTCTGAAAGAGAAACAAATTATTCCCTTTCTACCGCCAGGTTCCGAAGTCTCCGGTCAGGACTATACCCCACCAGAATTGGCTTATTTAAATGACAGTGGGAGTTCATCTGAAGATAGTTGTGGGAGTGTGCCGCTCGACCTGAAAAACTTAGATTCAGTCTCGAAAGCCGTGATTGCCGCAACCCCATCTGAAGAACGCGCCAGAGCGGCCCAATATGTTCCCTACATCATTAATGCTTGTACAAAAGCAGGAATGACCGATTCAGCACAAGTGGCCTATGCACTTGCCACGGCAGAACATGAAACAGACCACTTCAGAACAATGGAGGAATATGATAAAACGCCCTATGATTCCTGTGGAGTGGGAGAAGGCATGATTCAAGTCACCTGGTGTGATGCGAAGGAGAAAGTATTTAGAAAGCTTGGCTTACCTGCCTATGGCGGAAGAGGCGACAAACGATTACAGAATTTTGATGTTGCCGCTCAAGCCCTTTGTCGTGGATTAAAAGAAGGCTGGTTTGGTCAACAACGTCCTTTGGCTCAATGTTTTCAGGGTGGCCGTGCAAACTACACCTGCGCTCGTGAACAGGTGAATGATCATGATGTGGTAGAAAATGTCGCGGCCTATGCGAGAGATTACCAGAAAGCTCTTGAAAGTGCCCGTCAAGCTGTACCCACGGGGACATCTAGCCCGACAGCCACCACCACACCCGTCGCAACTGGCTGTGGTGGTGGCGCACCTGCATCAGGGAGTGCGAATGAACGAATTGTCCAAAAAGCAAAGGAGTTAAAAGGTAAAATTAATCAATGTGGCAATGTAGCAACAGACTATGGAAAACAAGGTTGTGCCTACGCGGTGGATACCGTTCTAAAAGCAGCCGGAGTCCCGATGTTTGGGGGTTCTAGTCAAGCCTTGAGTATTGATAGCGCAATCAATTCTTGTTCTAATGGGAGTAGAGGAAGCTTAGTCAGTGTTTCTCAAGCTCAAGCTGGGGATATTCTCATTCTAGATAATGGCTCAACTCGCGGCCATATCGGGATTTGTACCAGTTCAGGTTGCAGCACATCATTATCGAATTCAAGCAGTCAATGTAATTTTGTCTGGTCGTCAGATGCCTGCTTTAGCGAATCCTACGGCTGTACTTCAGAATTCAAACGTTATATTTGCCGGGTTAAATCCAATTAATTTACTTCAAAGAGGTCAATCCTATGAAACGTCGTTATGTCATTGCAGTCGCATTATTTATCTCGTCTGGACTACTGTCCACCGCGATCGCCCAAGAAGCCCGTCCAATTAAAGCATTCCAGCCAAAGACTAAGGAGGAAATTGCGATCGTCTCTATGGTGACAGAACATGAGAAATCAGAACGAATCCCGGCAATCATCACATCTCTTGTTGTTTCTGATTCCTATGGACTCTATTCCTGGGTTGTCGGAGAAACAGGCGGACAGACGATCGTCGCTAAACAACAAGAAACCTGGCGAATTATGAGAGGTACAGGCGGACGAGTAGATGCTGAATTACTACAACGCTGGGGAGTACCGATCGCGATTGCCCAAGACTTAATTCAGAAAATGGATATTCAAACAAAAGCTAATCACCAAGGAGACCAAAGATGAAACGCTTTTTTAAAAGGATTGTAATAACCGTGAGTTTACTATTGTTGATGTTTCAATCGGCGGCGATTGCTGTAGAACAAGGCATTCCCAATCCAGTAGCTCTATTCAACCCCAATTTGATAGAACTCCAGATGACCGGAATTCCGCTTCGGCTCCCGAATTATATTCCTGAAATTGGTCAACGGATAAAAGACGACAACTCTAGGAATCAACGACTGAGTGTCTATGCTCATTTGGATGAAGCGACCGCTAATCGGTATCAGATGACGATCGGCCACAGTCCGACCTGCACTGGCGGAAATATCTGTCGTCTGGGAACGATTTCGGCCACCCGCATTACAAAAGGGACACCCTCGATCGCTGAACAAAATGCCTTTATGAAAGACCCCAAATTTCTAGGACGGCGATCGAAGGAACCGATGTCTTCCGTCAAACTGAATCAAAATCTCACAGGCACTTTTGTTCCT
>JAPLHZ010000180.1 GCA_026389365.1 Cyanobacteriota bacterium | reverse complement strand
GCGGACATCCGGTAAATCGAGTGGAATGTGAATCTGATTCTCCATGAGGCCCCTCGCTTGCTGGCTAACATCTTGATTTTACAGCCAATCGATGAACGCTATATCTGGATGCCGACCACGGCAATTCTAGGAGAACCAGAAGTCTTTGGCGAGATTTCATTCTTAGATAGTCGCCCGCCCGTTGCCACAGTGATTGCGACTCGGGACTCCATTGTGTTAACGATTCCGGGAAAAGCGCTGCAACAGAAGTTAGATGACGGTGGCAAATTTGCGGCTCATTTCTATCGGGCGATCGCGTTGTTTTTGGCCGATCGGATGCGCAATACCGCTGGCCTACTTGGGTATGGTCAAGAGTATCCGCCGGATTCGCCCATGCAATTAGTCCGAGATTTAAGTCCTCAAGTTCTCGAAAGTTTGCCCATTGCTCGCCGTCGATTGGACCTTTTTGTCCGACGACTGCGGGGCTACTAGGTGCGATTTTGAAAAATCCTTATTAACAACTGTTACAGATCGCAGTCATTCAGGAATCAGGGTGATCGTCAGGGGTAAAATTTCAACTAAATGTTCTTTGAGAGAGCGAAACGCATGTCGGAAACCCTCACAGGAAAAGCGCCCTTATTTCCGGGCAGTACTGGCGGTCTGCTGACTAAAGCAGAAATCGAAGAAAAATATGCAATTACGTGGTCTGGTAAAAAAGCCGACGTATTTGAAATGCCCACGGGTGGCTCTGCCACGATGAATGAAGGCGAAAACCTTTTGTATCTTGCACGTAAAGAACAATGCTTGGCGTTGGGCACTCAACTCAAGGTAAAGTTCAAAATCACGGATTACAAAGTTTACCGGGTTTACCCAAGTGGTGAAATTCAGTACTTGCACCCTGCTGATGGCGTGTTCCCTGAAAAGGTGAATGAAGGTCGTGAAAAGGTGAACTATGTTCCCCGTAACATTGGATCCAATCCTAATCCTTCTACCCTGAAGTTCAGTGGCAAACGGACGATCGATCCTTAGGAATTACCTTCTGGATTGTTTGTTAATTCTAGAAATTAGAATCATGATAGGCGTTGATTGGAAAGCATTCCGATCGCGCCTTTCGTGTTTTAGGATTAAGTCCGAACGGCGATAAATCAGAGACAAGAAGAACCATGGTGCAGAAAAATATTACTCTTACAGCGTTGAAGCGGTATCTAAAAAGAATTCATCGTTACTAGTTGCCATAACACGATCGAAACGCAACAACAGCGCGACTTCTCTTCCTATTCTCATCAACTTTCTCCATTCCCCTCCATAAATATTTAATGTCCTACTCAAGGCGTTTGCGCAACGATCGGAGCCAATCTTGAGCTTGATCGTAGGCGGTTGTACCGATCGGGATTTTTTTGAGGCCGGCTTCGATCGCCATCAGTTCCGATTTAGCTTGATCTCGGTTACGCGACGTATGATTGCGCACAAGGGTATTAATTTGAGACTCAGTTTTCTGTAGTAAAGCACTAGCATTGTCTTCTTCATTTAAACGGACTTTAGCGCGTTCGACTTGTTGTTGATAATCAGCAAGCACTTTGCGAGACTTTACATAGTCTGGATTCTCAACTGGAATAGATTTTAGTTGCCCGATCGCTGATTCCCATTGTCGGACGATCGCTTGCCATTCAGCCACAGTATGGCTCTTACCCTCAGTTAGCTTCTGTGCAGATAGGGCAAAAGGAATAGCTGCTTGCATGAGTTTGCCAGATTGATTTGTGGCTTGATTTAATCCAGTAATTTTCTGAAAGTCTTTTCTGATTCGATTCTGTTCAGTATTTGCGATCCGTCCCATTAGACCATTAGAATTCAACAAATTAATTTGGTTAATTTCTCGTTCCCACTGAGTTAGAATCGATTGTTTTTCGGTTTCGTTCTTTGCCTTTGGGTAGTTATTCTGATAATCCGCTATTTTATCCGTGCTTTCTCTAAGTTGGGATTGTATGTTGCGCTCTTGGAACAGGATAGCTTCAGTACGGCCTGCGGATTCTCGACGCTGTTGAATTTCCCAACTACTGAATTGCCATCTACAATTGCGAAAATAACAATAATAGCTGTCATTGTAATTCTCAAATCCCTGCAAAGGAAGAGCATTTAAATGAGACTGTGCAGATTTGAGTTCCCGATCGCCTAGATCTAAATCATTAGGATGTTTTGCATTTTGAATCAATTGTTCAGCTTTCTGTAAATTCACCATACCTTCTTGGTAATGGTAATCCCAACTGGCAATACTGGGTAGCAGTAGTATCGGTGCTTTTTGCGCGATCGTCTCTCGAATACCAGGAATGGGGAGATTTACAATAGCAAGTCCTGCCCCCAAAGCCCCGATCGTAATCGTGATAAATTTGATCCGTTGCCATGCAGTTTTGAAAACATTAGGGTTTGTGGGGTTAGACATAGCAAGAAAAGTAGAGCGATCATTATTACTTTAGAGGATTGTGTGGGGACGATCGTCACTTAATCATAATTTCATCAAATCCTTCCGCCCTACTTCTAATCAACGTTCTCCACTTCATAAATTCCCCAAATCGCCATCGCCCGCAAATAGTGACATGCCCGAAAGGTTGCATTCGCTGTAATCGCTTCCGGAGTCCGAAACTGTAAACCATTCTCATAAATTTGATTCACAACCGCCTCCGCGATCGCCATTCCCTCTGACTTCATTCCCGACTGGACTAAAAAGGCCGCAAGCCCAAAATTGATACCCGTCCATACTTCTAGAGGATGGGTTGAATTTGCATTTTCCGGTTCGCCTGAGGGCCGCACACCGTTGGCTGCACCGATCGGCAACGTAGATTTCCCCAAGACCCGATCGCCCTCAGAAATCCGCCCATCATTCCCACTCGCACCACCGGATGCTAAATACTCATTGAATTTGACAAAACAAGAATCATAAACAGTCTTCAATGCAATAGTTGCACAATCGATCGGCACTACATCCGGCAAATTCAAAAGCCGTGCATAGAACTGCCCACACAGTTGATCCGCCATCACCACATCAGAACCTGATTCACTATCAATCCGGTAATACGATCCATTCCACAGTTTATCCTGGTAAACCGATCGAGCCTGTTCAACCCATTGTTTAAATAAACTAACATCTTCATTTAGAATACGTCCAATAGCACAAGCCGCCTCTAACGCCGCAATCCAAAGCCCACCACAATAAGCGCTCACCCCCTTCAATCGCCAATCATCAAAGGTTTGATCGGGCGCACCACTGTTCTCAGGAATTCCATCATTATCCAGATCAAATGCTTTTGTATAATGCAAAGTTTCAACAACAGCCGTCCAGCATTCTATTAAAAAGTCCCGATCGGTTGCGCCCGTTAGCAAATAATCCCGGTACACCTGCAATACAAAATCAGAACTCAGATCTTTCCACAAATTACAATCCTGATAACTGGTGTAATTTGTTTTTTCCCAAACATGTTCATTTGGCGCACCCAAATCATGGGGCGTTGCACCACGAACTTTACGCAAAGCATCAGGACTTTCTTGGCCGATCGTCGCATAGTAACCGATTTTACGAGTCCGATCGTCTTGTTTTGGAATCGCTCGTGCAAACGCTAAAATTACGGATTTTTCAAGCTTTTGCCACAACATCAACAATCCAAACGATCCATACAACCGAACATCAAGACTCTCATACCAACGATAGTCAATACATTCTAAAACTGCAAATTGTCCAACCGGATCGTCTTCACTCGCCGCACTCCACAACGCACAACCCTGCGTTAAATCATACAACTCATTCATCAATGCCATTTTGAACCAATCTGGCAAATCAGCCCGATCTAAAATCGGCGCTTGCCATGCTTCAATTTGTTCACGCCAAAGACTATGACGTTTTAATCCTTGCTTTGCAATCGTCCAAGCATTGTTTCCCGATCGGCCAAAGAAATCCGTATAGCGTTTAAAATACGTCACGTCCTGAGCGAATTCCATAATAGGAAAATCCCACGCAAGAATGAACGGAATTTGTTTAGTCTTACCCGGACGAATAGTGAACTTGACTGCGATCGCGCCCCCAATACGTTCAGTTTCAGCCGCTGGCGTTTCATCATCAAGATTATTTAATGTTCCATCTTGGGAAAACGATCGCCACAAATCATTCCCATTACCCGCAGCATTCCATCTCGTGTTGTACGTGGTTTCGTTCAATGGATTTAGCAATGTTGCGATCGACCATTCTCCGTCGCCTTCCTCTGGCTTGTTAATATTGTTTCTAGTATTGCCCATCACAATACCAACCTTACTTTCATCACCAATCAACTGATTGAAATTACCAGAACTTTTTTTAATACGCGGCACATAGTCATAAAACGGACTTCCATCATCCCGCACTTGAATATCAGGTGATTTTGCTGTGTTTAAAAACCACCCCGCCAAATTTTCCCAACTCATCATAATGCTGAGGGTAATCGGTTCATTGGTGGGATTGTGAATGGTCCAAAGAAAGTTTGCGATCGGGTAACTGGTTTCCTGATAATTATTAGCAATGATGGGCGAAAACTGTTCACAAGTAATTTGTGCTTTGAATACTTTTTGATACTCATACCAACTTCTAGGATAAAGCGCCGAATAGATTCCCGATCGTTCTGGATACCATTGCCAAGCCTCTAAACTGCGATCTTCTGGGCCTTGAGTTGCCAGGGCGTAGGCTTGAGTTTGGCCCGCTGATTCTTCAAAGATACTAAATTGACAACCCGCAAAATTCTCAAAGGTATGTTCACCACCGTCAATATGCCACAGATTAAACTGCCCATGGGACGATCGGCCAATGCACCCCGCCCCAAACCCACCCAACGGCGCACCATGCCAGGGACCATCATCAAGATTACTGGGATAGCGAACAATATAAGGTTGATCCCAGCCTTGCCCTAATTCTCGCGACCAGGCACTTTGGGGAATCTCAGGGGCATTTTGCATGGGAATAGGGAAGATATATCGGATTTAAGAATACAGGAAAAGAGGAATATTCACAGTATGGATCGCAATCAGATTGCAAAAAAAAGGAACATCTCGAAAGACATTCCTGATTTTGATATTAGATCAAAAATTCAAATCAATAAGTTCGTAAACTATTTGATTTCAACCTTACCGCCAATACCTTCGATTTGAGTCTTGATCGCTTCAGCATCAGCCTTAGAGACTGCTGTCTTGATTGCCTTAGGTGCAGCTTCAACAAGATCCTTTGCTTCTTTCAGACCTAATCCAGTGATTTCACGGACTGCCTTCAATATCGTGATCTTCTTATCAGCAGGCACTTCAGTTAAGATGGCATCAAATTCGGTCTTTTCTTCAACCGCTTCTGCTGCTGCGCCGCCGCCGCCCATCATCATGACAGGTGCTGCTGCTGCTGCACTAACGTCGAAGGTTTCTTCGATGCCTTTTTTCAGTTCAACCAACTCAAGAGCAGTTAAGCCCTTCATGATTTCGATAACTTCAGCAACCTTAGACATGGATATTCTCCTGAGTAATAAACGAGATTTTACAATCTCAAAATGTTCAGTTTGGAAGGGCACAATTCACATCGCAACGCCTTCAATTCAGCGGCTTTTAAGCAGCTTGTTTGTCGGCCACAGCTTGAACGGCACGAGCGACCCCAGTCGGGATCTCTTGAACCAGAACGGCAATATTGGACACAATGCTGTTGACAGCACCAGCAATTTGCGAGTAAAGCTGTTCCTTGGATGGCAGATCTGCAACATCCTTGAACTGAGCTTGGGTTAGCAGCTTGCCATCCATCACAGCACCAATGACTTCCGTCTTTTTGGTAGCTTTCTGGAATTCTTGGTATGCCTTAACAGCACCACCGACATCTTCTTGAACCAGAATGAATGCGGCGGAATCCTTTAGAAGGCTTTCCATGGCAGTCCATTTTTCGTTCCCTTCGATCGCCTTGCCCATGAAGGTGTTTTTGGTGACTTTACACACCGCACCTTTGGCACGTAGACGGGTCCGAAGGTCTGTGATTTCACCCACAGTCAGACCACGATAGTTAATCGCGAAGGCAAATGTTGCGGTTTCAAGAGAGTTCTTGAGTCCAGCGACGATTTGCTTTTTGTTTTCGAGTGTTCTACCCATTCGACCATCACCTCCTGGCTTGGGGTCTAGACGTTAAAACCCTTCTCTTACTGGTCAAAAACAAGAACCAAAAAACAAAACCTCGGTCTGTTCTAGACACGAGGTTTTACATTTAAAACGCACTCTTTCAATGAATCGGAGCGTCTCAAACCTCGGTAGGATTTAAAAACCTACTGTCTGTGGCTTGCTATTCAATTGAAGAGAATGGTTCGACTAATCTTTTGCCTCAATGGGACTATTAATAGCTTGAAACTCCGAGAAGTTTTACAGCCGGATTTCATTACACCATAGTCCCAGTGAAAACACAAGCGTTAATCGTTTGAATTAGCTTTCAATAGACTTGATGTCACGAAGCGCACTGATATCGACTTCGATCGCAGGACCCATGGTCGATGAGATATAAAGCGTACGCCAGTAACGGCCCTTGGCACCCGATGGACGGTTCCGTTCAATGCTGTCTTGCAAAGTCTTTAAGTTAACCAGAAGATCCTCAGCAGAGAACGCAGACTTACCGAATAGAACGTGGACAATTCCGGTTTTATCGGCTTTGTACTCGATTTTCCCGGCTTTGAATTCAGCGATCGCTTGAACCAAGTCGGTCGCAACGGTTCCAGCTTTCGGAGAAGGCATCAAACCCCGAGGACCAAGGACACGACCCAGTTTTGCCACTTGTGGCATCACGTCAGGCGTGGCGATCAATAGGTCGAAATCCATCCGGCCTTTTTGAATTTCTTCAATCAATTCTTCCGAACCCGCAATATCTGCACCAGCGGCAGTTGCTTCTGCGACTTTCTCACCCCGTGCGATGACCGCGACGCGAATGGTTTGTCCAGTGCCCTTAGGCAATGCGACCGTTGTCCGTAACTGTTGGTCGTTATACTTCGGATCGATTCCGAGACGAACGTGAGCTTCCGCTGATTCAGCAAATTTTGCTGTGGCGGTTTCCTTTAGCAATTGAATTGCTTCGAGCGGAGCATAAATCCGATCTTCTACTTTGGACTGTAATTCGCGTGTCCGCTTTGAAAGCTTTCTAGTCATTGTCTTACTCCTGGGGTGCAAACGAGAAACTCTCTTCCCCTAAAATTTACGGTTTGGGTAAAATTCAGCGAATTAGTAGAAAAATTTATTTTCTCACTAGTCGTTGATTGTTACGCCCATGTTCTTGGCGGTTCCAGCGATAATCTTCATTGCGCCTTCGATGTCGATCGCATTCAAGTCAGGCATTTTGACTTTTGCAATGTCTTCGAGTTGAGCGCGGGAGATTGATCCAACTTTCTTTGTGTTGGGTTCACCGGATCCGCTTTCGATTCCAGCAGCTTTTGCAATCAACTTAGACGCTGGAGGCGTTTTCAGAATGAAGGTAAAGCTACGATCTTCATACACAGAGATTTCAACAGGCACAACCATTCCGGCTTGGTCGGAGGTGCGTGCGTTGTACTCTTTGCAGAACATCATGATGTTTACACCATGTTGACCCAATGCAGGACCAATAGGAGGTGCTGGGTTCGCTTTGCCCGCATTAATTGCGAGCTTAATCATTGCTACGACTTTCTTGGCCATCGATCGAACTACTCACTAGCTAATAACGAGACTCAAGCAATGGCAAACCACTACTCAATCTTTTGAACTTGACCTATTTCTAACTCCACAGGAGTTTCCCGTCCGAAAATTGAGAGTAGTGCTTTCAGTTTGTTCCGTTCAGCACTGACTTCCACAACTTCCCCTTCAAATTCCTTAAAGGGTCCAGACAGAACCATAATTTTATCACCTGTTGACAGGTTAATTTTACGAACTGGTTCTTGCTCTTGAGTCCGTTTAAAGATACGTTCCACTTCCGAATGGGCCAAAGGCATGGGTTTTACATGACCCCGACCTCGCCCATAACGACGTTTCTGCTCAGATCCCACAAAATTGATGACGTGAGGCGTATTTTTAATCACCTGCCAAGCATCATCATCCATGATCATGCGAATCAAGACATAACCGGGAAATACCTTCTCACTGCCCTCTTTTGACTTCCCATCTTTCTGATGCTTCAGAATAGGAGTCTCCGGAATCTGAACATCCAGAATTCGATTGGATACGTCTAGGGTTTGGATCCGTTGCTCCAGATTCATCTTGACACGCTTTTCACAACCCGACGCGACCTGAACGGCATACCATCGGGACTGCTTCAGGAGAGACTTTCGATTGTACTCATCCTCTCCAAGCACTTCAAGATCAACTAGATCTCTTGGATCCATTTCTTGCGATTCTTCTTCAGCGATGTATGTCATGAGGGGAATACCTGCGTTTGTGCCCATGCAAACAATTGATCCAGAAAGTAGACCAGCGTTGCAGACAGTGCAACCATCGCAATCACCGCGATCGACTCACTAATCAACTGCTGACGACTGGGCCAACTGACCTGACTAAGCTCTTTTTTTGTTTCTTGAAAAAATACATTTGGATTCAACGATGCCTTAACGGGATCCTTCCCTTTGATAGCGATCGTATCCGGTTCTGAACGGGAGGTCTCTTCGTCTGCCATTGGTAGTCACCATTCTAATTCTACAGTCGATCAATCTCTAACCCCTTTCAGAAAAGATAGGTACAGCCTAACCCTGTAACCAGGAGACTATACCTATCTTTAGGAGCTTAAATGAAGCAATTCAACGCGCCCTGAAGGACTTGAACCCTCGACATCAGGTTTTGGAGACCTGCGTTCTACCAACTGAACTAAGGACGCATGTTATGAACTGCTTCATTATAACCCGGTTTTGTCTTTAGTGTAACAGAGTTTCTTAAAGACAAAACCTAGCGAGATCTGAGATTAAATCTCTCGATCGAAACGCTGCTTCAAGCGAGCAGACTTACCGGTGCGTTGACGTAAGTAGAACAATTTCGCCCGACGGACTTTACCGCGACGCAGAACTGTAACACTTTCAATTCGAGGAGAGTGAATTAAGAACACCCGCTCAACGCCGACATTCTGGAATACTCGGCGAACAGTAATGTTCTGAGTAACACCAGCACTGCGCTTAGCAATGACAACGCCTTCATAGGGCTGAGTCCGTTCTTTTTCTCCTTCGCGAATCTTCACGCCGACACGCACGGTGTCGCCCACATGAACAACGGGAAGATCACTCTTCATTTGTTCCGCTTCAATTGAGCGGATGATTTCCTGCGCTTTCATAGAGGGAGGCCAAAAACTCACAATTGCTAAATGTAGCGTATAAAGTGGAAATAGTCTATCTATTTTTAAATTAATTTGGTAAATCCTAGAATGATCGATCGTGTCTTTATATCGTCAACTTCTTCCAATTCAGGCTAAGTTTAGAATAAGGCTCAATTCCAGTCCACATCTTGTAAGTTGCACGACCTCCATGAACATTTTCAGCAATCTTCTTCCCGCGCCCCTGCTCCGTAAGCGCCGAGGTGGGATGGTCAAAACCTCTGATGAAATCGCCATCATGCGTCAGTCTTGTCGGATTGTCGCAACGGTGCTGAAGGAGGTTGGGCAATTGGTTGAGCCGGGAATGACCACGGCTGATTTGGATGCGTTCGCTGAAAAACGGATTCGGGGGTTTGGTGCAACGCCAAGTTTTAAGGGCTATCACGGATTTCCGGCATCCCTCTGTACCTCTGTTAATCATGAGGTGGTGCATGGTATTCCGAGCCGGAAGAAAATTTTACGATCGGGAGATGTCCTGAAATTAGATACTGGTGCTTACTTTCAAGGATTTCATGGCGACTCCTGTATCACCGTTGTCGTAGGTGGTGACGCTCCCGCCAAAACCGCTCATTTAATCAAAGTTGCCGAACAAGCTCTATATAAGTCGATCGAACAGGTCCGCGCTGGAGCCTATCTATTGGACATGGCGATCGCGGTACAGACCTACGTGGAAGAAAATGGTTATAGTGTTGTCGAGGAATATACGGGCCATGGAGTAGGACGGAATCTTCATGAGGAGCCACATGTCTTTAATTTCCGAACCAATGAAATTCCTAATGTGAAATTGAAGGCGGGCATGACCTTGGCGATCGAGCCTATTGTGAATGCAGGATCCAATGCAACACGAATCTTGGCCGATCGCTGGACGGTGGTGACGATGGATACAAAATTATCGGCTCAGTTTGAACACACGGTCCTAGTGACGGAGACGGGATCGGAAATTTTGACCGATCGCTCTCTCATTTAAACTAGCGTGAGAATTAACTTGTTTCCCTGATCCTCAACCCTTGCCTTAGTCCATACACTCTTTTTAAAACAGCCTTTTTTACGACGATAATGTTCAAAAATACCCTTGGACTTCCAGATCAGCTACATGACTACATTTTGGACAATTCTTTAAAAGAGTTGCCTATCTTAGCGGAACTCCGACAGGAAACCGAACATCATAAACAAGCCCGAATGCAAATTTCTCCTGATCAGGGGCAATTAATTGCACTCCTAATTCGCTTGATGTCTGCACGGCGCGTGTTGGAAATTGGCGTATTTACCGGATATAGCTCACTAACGATTGCCCTGGCCTTGCCGACGGATGGGGTTCTGGTGGCCTGTGATATTAGTGAGGAATACACTGCAATAGCGAAGCGTTATTGGCGGCAGGCTGGCGTTCAAAGCAAAATCGATCTCCACATAGCGCCCGCTCTAGAGACGTTAGATTCACTCCTCCAATCCGGACAAGCGGAGACCTTTGATTTTGCTTTTGTCGATGCTGATAAGGCCAATTATTGCAATTATTACGATCGTGCGCTTAAATTATTGCGTCCCGGTGGACTGATGGCTATTGACAATGTTTTGTGGTCTGGACGAATTGCGGATCCCCAATCCACGGATAAAATTGTTCAGACAATGCGGATTTTTAATGAGAAAGTAGCCCAAGACGATCGGGTGCAAGTCAGCCTTCTTCCCTTGGGTGACGGTATTACGCTCGCCTTGAAGAAATCTTAAATCAAGGCTTCAGAGGCTTTTAAATCACGATGACGATCGAGAAACGCTTCAAAATCTGGCGCAAAAATTCCATGCCCTAAGGTTGTATTAGGTGATGAAGACTTAACTCGATGCTCTACTTCGAGATTGTCATCATATTCCAGTCCGAGAAAGGTAATGTCTTTGCCAGAATCCCGCGATCGAACCATAGATTGAGCCAACAAATTAAGCCCCTCACTATCGATTGTTTCAACCCAGAGTAAATCAACAATCACTCCACTGGCCTGGGTCAAAGCTTGTTCTAGAGCTTGCTGAAAAATTCGTCCAGAGGATCCATCAAGGCTCTCTGGTTGCAAAATTATAGTATTAGGCGTGATAGGTTCCTGAGAAATGAGCATAGATACCTTAATTTAGACGAGAACATAGCCTTAGGGACCAACAGGATAGACTCGAAAATCAGAGGATGTAGGGGTGTTAATTATTAAATTAGCGAATCTATAAAATAGTCCGATCGGGTTTAAGTTTAAGATTCATGGATAAGCCTAAGCTTAAACAAATCAAAAAATCGTGACGAGGGGGATATTTAAAATTCACAAAGTCTTGATATCCAACATTTTTTGTTTTAAGCCAAATTGCTAAGAAGTTGGCCGGAATATAACTTGCACAGAGGAAGGGACTACCTGTGCTAATTTGACACAAAATATTAATAAAATTTGATCTAACCCTAGTTTTGGATTGAGCTTACTTTACGAATTGACATAAGATGACTAAACTTTAAAACCTATAGATATTAATTTTTTTCACTTTTGCGATCGCTTCAAGGGGGTTGCAGCTTTTAATTTATACCCATCAAAATTTACATTCAACGTATATGTTGAGATAGTCCTCCCTCATCACTAAAGATAGGAAAACAAGCGTGACCCCTCCCGTTGATTCCTCAGTCCTTTCGGCTCAGCCGAAAGAACAGGACAATATTAATTCCTCAGATTTCGGTTCACTCGATCGCCAGATGATTGCGATTTTAGATTTTGGGTCTCAGTATTCTGAGCTGATTGCACGTCGAATCCGAGAAACGGAAGTGTATTCTGAAGTTCTCTCCTACCGAACAACCGCTGCTCAACTTCGCGAACTTAATCCTAAGGGTATTATTCTTTCGGGTGGTCCTAGTTCGGTCTACGACGATCGTGCGCCCCTTTGTGATCCTGAAATATGGAATCTAGGGATTCCAGTGATCGGGGTTTGTTACGGGATGCAACTCATGGTTCAGCAGTTGGGTGGCTTAGTTGAGCGTGCCGAACGGGGTGAGTATGGAAAAGCAAATCTTCTGGTTGATAGCACATCTAAATTGCTTGATGCTGTGCCTGATAGCTCTGTCATGTGGATGAGTCATGGCGATTCGGTCGTGAAAATGCCAGATGGTTTTGAGCTACTGGCCCATACCGAAAATACACCTTGTGCTGCGATCGCGGACAGGACCCGAAACTTCTACGGGGTACAGTTTCATCCGGAAGTAGTCCATTCCCAAAGCGGCCAGATCCTAATTCGTAATTTTGTCTATCAAGTTTGTGGATGTAAGCCAACTTGGACGACGGAAGCGTTTGTGGAGCAGGCCATTCGCGAGGTGAAGGAACGAGTCGGTGAGAAGCAAGTCCTTCTGGCATTATCCGGCGGGGTTGATTCTTCGACGTTGGCGTTCTTATTGCATCGGGCGATCGGCGATAAGCTGACCTGCATGTTCATTGACCAAGGCTTTATGCGTAAAGGTGAGCCGGAGCGCTTAGTTAAGCTTTTTGACGAACAGTTCCACATTCCTGTGGTTCATGTTCAAGCCCGCGATCGTTTTCTAGGCGTTGTCAAAGGAATCACTGATCCCGAAGAAAAACGCAAAAAAATTGGCCACGAATTTATCCGCGTCTTCGAGGCAGAATCAAAACGCCTAGGTCCATTTGACTACTTAGCTCAAGGAACTCTTTATCCTGATGTGATTGAGTCGGCAGACACAAATGCGGATCCTGCGACCGGTGAACGGGTTGCGGTCAAGATCAAAAGTCACCACAATGTCGGCGGGTTGCCCAAGGATCTGCAATTTAAGCTGATCGAGCCTCTTCGTAAGCTATTTAAAGATGAAGTCCGAAAAGTGGGCCAAATTCTGGGTTTACCGGATGAAATTGTTAAGCGTCAACCTTTCCCCGGCCCTGGATTAGCGATCCGAATTTTGGGTGAGATTACTGAAGAAAAGCTTGATATTCTCCGGGATGCGGACTTAATTGTTCGTCAAGAGGTTAACAAAGCAGGTCTTTATAATGAGATTTGGCAGGCATTTGCGGTCTTATTACCTGTGCGAAGTGTTGGAGTGATGGGAGATAAGCGCACCTATGCGTTCCCGATCGTGCTTCGGATGGTGAAAAGCGAAGATGGGATGACGGCAGATTGGGCGAGAGTTCCCTATGATCTACTTGAAACAATATCGACCCGTATTGTTAATGAAGTAAAAGGGGTAAACCGCGTAGTTTATGACATTACGTCTAAGCCACCAGGGACAATAGAATGGGAATGAGTCTTGAACAATAATTGATAGATGCTGAAAAAGCGGAGAATTTTTAAAGTTCTCCGCTTTTTTATTTAGGCTGTCGTTTACTCTCGACAACCAAGAGACTCTCTTGTATCAACCCCTGTTTTAGAGTTAGTACCACTGGCAAACACGCAAAGTTGCTTGACCTGAAATGCATTCAGAATCGCACCAGAAAAATCTGCACCTTCAATTTTTACATTTCGGAACTCAGTACGTAACATCATGGCATCTTCCAAAATGGCATCACTAAAATCGACATCCAACAGCCTGACTTGATCCATGATGGTCTGGGTCAGATTAGCGCCTCGAAAAATAGTTCCGGTTAGGGTCGAGGTGCTAAAGACGGTGCCAATCAGATTTGCGTTACTCAAATTCGTACGATTGAGATCAACGTTAGCGAATTCCTCTGTCGGTAACTGTGCCCCGGACATGTCTCGTCCGGCCAAGGTTCCCCCTTCTTCGGCTAATGGGTTTCCACTGGCAGCAGCAGATGCAGCAGCTTGAGCGCTCCCCGAAAATCCTCCCAAACTAAGCCCGACTACAATCGCAAGGGCAATTACCCGAGATAGCCAACTAGACCAAAAATGACGATCGACAGCCATGACACTCCGTTCAATATTGGGAAGAAAACATTAGATTCCCTCAGTGTAGAGCTTTATCTGCCTCCATACAAAATCCCCCGATCGTAAACCCGGTTAAGGCACGATCGGGGGATTTTGTCATGTGATAATCCGAAACTATGTTGTAGAACAGACCAAAGGTCAAATTTCGTCGGACCGACTTGCTACCAAAACCATAATCGCAGAGCGATCGATCGTTCAACTGAAGGTAGTCAGAAAACTGTAGTAGCTACTTTACCGTTTAGACACAAGAAAAGCGATCGTTCTGCAATTGCGGCGATCGCCTTTTTCTAATAGCTATTTGCCTTGATTACTACACTTATACAAGCCAAATTTTCCCCCATTTGATATCTTTTCCCGTGATACTTGGCTTTGAAGGAAGCCGTTACTCTGCGATCAGTGGTAGAGCCTGCCTACCTAGCAAAACCGCTTTCTGCCAGAAAATGAAGAAAACCAGCTAGCTGCAAGGCTTCTGGTTTTAGGATTAGATCTCAAATGGGTTCTATAAGTTCATCAAGTTTTGCGTCAATTTGTCGCTCACCCTCTCGGTAGTCATTGATTCTTTTAACGACGCGATCGTAGATACCTAACACGATCTCAGGAGATACGTCTTCCCCGAAATGGGTCTTAGCAGACGCAAGACAGAACTCCACAGTGTCGTGAACGTAGACTAGTGCCTCATGAATATCTGAAGGAATTGTATTTTCATTGTTAACAAGTTTGCGAGAAAATGGATCGAGTGTGCCGTTTGTCATACGGCCTCCCAACGAACGATGTTGTTTAGTACTTAAAACGTATGGAACGAGAATTTAATAACACCCACAATTCTTGAAACCCTTATGGCTTCTAGGAAGAGTTTAAGGGAATCCCAGTTCTGGATCTTATTTAGTTCTCATTCCTATGCCAGGACGGAGATTTGAACTCCGGACACGTGGATTTTCAATCCACTGCTCTACCAACTGAGCTATCCCGGCCTGCTAACTCTTTGCGAGCGCTTAATTAAGTTAGCAAACCTTATGGACGTTGGCAAGTCTTCTTTCTGAATTTTTTTAAATCATCGTGTTTCTCACGGGGGGAGACGATCGTAAGGCAAAAACCGTGAGTACAATAGACAAGTAAAAATAGACATCAGTTCTGCTGTAGAAGAGAGTATGACCAGTCGCCGCCGTTCAACGCCTTGGATTCAAACTTGGGCACGCCCCATTATTGGGGGAGTTGCAGGTCTAGGCTTCCTAAATACTGCCTATTTGACCTACATGAAGTTTTTCGGTGGGGACACGGCTTGTGCAACGGGAAGCTGCCGTGTGTTGGCAAGTCCCTATGCGGTGTTTTTTGGGCAGCCGTTGTCGTTATTTGGGATGTTGGCTTACGCGGGGATTGTTGTGCTGGCGATCGCTCCTCTTTTTGTGAATGAAGACAGCAACCGATCGCTCAAGCGCAGCTTAGAAGACAAAACCTGGATGCTGCTATTTCTAGGTACAACGGGCATGGCTCTGTTTAGCGGCTGGCTCATGTACATTATGTTTTCGCAATTCGTGGCACCTCTGGGACTCGCTGGAGTCTGTCCATTTTGCTTAGCCTCAGCCATCTTCGCTGCCATTATGTTTGGTATGACGCTACTGGGACGGGACTGGGATGATAAGGGGACGCTAATATTTCAGGGAATCCTAGTGGGAATTGCTACTTTGGTTGTTACGTTTGCTGGAAGCGGAAGCCTGACATCAGTGGCTCCTAGTACCGGAGCGATTACTAATGCGGCTGGTAATACCTTCTTTTTGGTAGATACCACTTCGGGTGATTCTGAAACCCAACTCGCTAAGCACTTGAAGGAAACAGGGGCAAAAATGTATGGCGCTTATTGGTGTCCCCATTGTTGTGAACAGAAGCAGCTTTTTGGCAAAGAAGCCATGAAAGAATTTAACTATGTTGAATGCGCTGATGATGGTAAAAATGCCGACGCAAAAGCTTGTGCTAGCATCCGGCCAGAAGCTGAAAAGCAAACTGGACAGTCCTTTGGGTTCCCGAGTTGGGAAGTTGGCGGGAAGTTTTATGCAGGTCGTCAAACGTTGGCTGATTTAGCTAAAAATTCAGGCTATACGGGGCCAAAAGATTTCAAAAATGCATTCCAGGTCTGTCGTCAACCCTAGTTATGCATGGGTTTTTCTACAAAATAATCCAGAACTTGAAGCGATCGACAAATGACAACTTTGCGATCGCTCTTTCGATCGCAATCTTCTAAACATGACGCACAATATAGACACTTGTTTTGGGTTTCTGGGGCTAAGCTGATGAATACGCGATTAAGTACTCGCTCGTTTCTCTTGTGTGCAGCCTTGGGTTTGATTGCTGTTGTCAATCTTTTGCCTAGCCCCCAAAGCGCCCACGCCTACATTGCCCGCCAAGAAATTCGGGTTGAACGCCTCAAAAATGAATCCTATGGGGCATTTTTGAGGCGATCGGAACTGGTACTGCGGGCCGCGCTTCAACGAGGCTTCGATCGGGATGTGGTCATGAGTTCGATGTTTATTTTTATCATCGGTCAACATCAAGGAATGGAAGCGCCCGTTATGAGTGTCGAAGTCAGCCGATCGCAATGGCAAAGCCGTCCCGATCCACGAGTTTGGGCGACTTATTACCGGATGTCTCAGACGTTACTGGGCTTCGGCTATGCTTCAACGCAGGATCTCCTAGGAGGAACAGCTCCCGCTCAGCCGTTTCTTCCTTCCATCCCCCAACCGATTAAACTATTGCCCTTGTCTACGAGTAAGCCGTCTCTGAGAACTAGAAAAATGGCCACCCCCACCCCACCCCCATCTCCAGAGGCGACGGTGCCAGCCAATCCATTCGCGCCTCCCACTCCAGATCCCACTCCAGCAGCAACCCCAACTCCTCCTGTGCCCTAATTTTGTTGGCGAATGTGGATATCCTTCTAGCCCTGTCACTTAATGTCACCGTGAACTCAACTCCTGCTCCTGAATCTCCGATCGATCCCCAAATGCAGCAAGCTATAGAACGTCTTCACCAATTGACGGTGTGGGGACGATGGGCCGTGGTTACGGGGCTTTGGTTGACGGTGGGGAGTTGGAGTCTTTGGCAAATGCGGAAAGTCTGGGAAGTGGCTTGGGAGTATTTCACTTGGTCGGCGATTCGGGTGGGAATTATGTTTCATCCGTTGGCGACGATCGGGCTGGGCCTATGTATCGGCATGACGCTCAGTGTTTTGATTTGGCAAAGTCGCAATATTCTTTGGGGATTGCCAGAGTCCGAACAACTATGGCTTCAGCAACGAGTTCTTAAAATTCAGCAACAGGGTCCGTCCCACCCGCTGTGGGCTAAGGTTTATGGTGACCACTCGAAGACCAATCAATCGAACTAAAGGATTCTATGCAGTTAAAGACGGTAGTGATTACCTACAAAGCAGGCAATCGGATCGCAGAACGCACAGCAAGGCAAAGTGCGGAGGTTCTCGAAGCCAGAGGTTCGACGGTTTTAGTGGGCGCTTCGGGAGCCTATGACAATCCCTATCCGGCATTTATTGCTTGTAGCGATCGACCGATCGACCTAGCCGTGGTGTTGGGGGGGGATGGAACCGCATTGGGGGCAGCGCGGTATTTAGCCCCTGAAGGGATTCCGATTTTGGCCGTCAATATTGGTGGGCATTTAGGATTTTTGACCGAATCTGCTGATCAGTTTGACAGCGAAACAACCTGGGACCGATTGGCGGACGATCGATATGCGATTCAGCGACGAATGATGTTGCAGGCGACGATGTTTGAAGGGAACGATCGTTCTAATCTTGAACCTGTGAGCGACCGATATTTGGCCCTGAATGAGATGTGCATCAAACCCGCTTCCGCCGATCGGATGGTCACGTCTATTTTGGAAATGGAAATCGATGGGCAAGTGGTGGATCAATATCAAGGCGATGGCTTGTTGATTGCGACCCCCACGGGCAGCACTTGTTATACGCTGGCGGCCAACGGTCCGATTGTGCATCCGGGAATGGAAGCGATCGTCATTACTCCGATTAATCCCTTAAGTTTGTCGAGTCGAGCCATTATTATCCCAGCGGGCTGTGTCGTTAGCGTTTGGGCATTGTGCGATCCTGATTTGACGACCAAACTTTGGATGGATGGGGTCATGGCAACAACGCTGTATCCCGGTCATCGGGTTGATATTCGCATGACCGATCGGAATGCGGAATTTGTTGTTTTGCGGGAGGATTATTGCTATTACCGAACGCTACGGGAAAAGTTGCATTGGGCAGGTGGCCGAGTTCGCTATGGTCATGAATTGCGAAATTAACTTTTTAGAAACCCAGTCTTTCTAATGCACAGCAGCAATTCCAAATTCGGAACGGGTTTCAAGCTCTGAAATTTTTGAATTTCTGCCACATAACGAAGTAAGCTCAGCGACCTGGCCGCCGAAAAGCAATTATTGCAACCGAGGCGCGATGGCCAGGTTCGCTGAAGCGCCTTGTTAGGCGGCATGGCTAGAAGCTGCAATATCAAGAGCAAAAGTCTCCGGTGCCGCTGGTGAGACAACTACGGTGCGTGAAGGGAAACGCAATACCACCGTTCGACGCAGGTCGGTGGCAAACGCGTGGTAATTACCCAGCGTCTTGTTGCGGAACAAGCCCGTGAATGAAAACAAGCCGCCGTTGCCGCACAGACGAATGCTTCCGCGCATCGCATCGGGTTCAAAGAGCACCGATTCGAGGCAGCCCAACGGCAGCCGCGTCGTCCAGAACAGACGATGGATTAAAAGGGCGTTAGCAGTAACGGTATATCCGCGAATCATAAACAGCGCGCTGCCAGCGACGATTGCAATCGGAAGTGCTGCAACCCACGTCAGCACCTCGTGACCGCTCCAAATGAAGCCGATCGCGATGCCAGCACCCAATGCGGTGACGAGCGAGGAGGTGATGATGAGTAACTTGCTCCAGGGTGCTTTGTAGAATTTCATGATACTCTCCAATGACTGTGACGGGCAATGCCGCCTAACGACTCGGTTCAGCGGCGGCGATTAACCTTTGCTTCTATACCAAAATCTTTCAACCGTCCGCTGCAACCGAATTGTTATACGGCGATCTGCACATCATTTACCTAACGGCACAAATATTTTTATTTATTGTACATCTCCCAACTCAAGCTCAATGATAAATAACACCGATAGCGATATCGTCAACTTATTACACAAGTGAAGGTAGCGACTGTACGCGATTTCTCGTTGAGCACCAGTGCCACCGCTTCTATATAAAACCTTTTCTCCGTCCCTCCATATCGAAGCATGATGTGAACCGTTTCTTAACGTACTGTCTAAACCATCCGTGAAAGTATAGAATGGGTGTGTGAGTTTAAAAGGATTAGCTTTATTTTCCTTGCTCAGGTCCTTCATATACCTACTGAATGTCATTGATTCAAACTGGTCGTAAGTTCGTCCAAGAAAAATATTGTTTAGACAAGCAAATACCACAAAAAAGCTCGTGATAGATTCATAGGCTTGACCATAATATAATTTCACGGCTTCAAATGACTTTGAGCCAACTATCTTGTCTTCAACATCCTCATCATCAATTCGCGAATGTACAACCATTTGACTTAGCTGATTATATATCTTGAAATAATCAGAAAATATTGAAAGATATTGCCTTAAATGCTGAGTCTTAAGATTACTTGAGTAAAATTCCAAAAACTCCGAAAACTCTTGTGGATAGTCACGTTTGATCTCGTAAATTAATTTAATTGCAGGCTCTAAAATCTTTCCAAAGCGTGGATAGAAGAGACTGTCGAAGAAATTAAATACAACCTCTTTGGAAGTTGACACATTTGTTTCCGAGAAATATTTTTGACGTTGCTTTTCGTAATATTCAATTGCTTTCCTAACTCTTTTACTTTTCTCTGCCCCCTCTTGCTCTTGCAGCAAAAAGACATTTTTAACTGTAGTCCAGAGATTAGCTGCATTTGGCACACCAAATTGTAGTGCTATGTCTTGAGTCTGAATACCCATAAAATATTGATTTGGGACAAGCCTTAGATATGGTTCTATTTTTGATCCATACATTAAAGAAGGAAATGCTACACGATCGTGTATTTCATCGCTGTCAAATGCAAAAAATGGGTGCAGGTTTAAGATAACTGCATTTTCGCCTTCACTATCTTCAATAACGACGTTTTCTTCGGGTTCAAAATGGGCACTAGGTGGATTTGCTCTAACTATTACTGATATTGATATTCCACAAGACTTGCAATCAAAAGTGTGAGGCTGAAATTTTTCTGTTCCAACTCCCGCTCGCAAAATATAATTTTCTCCGCATGTTTCACATTGAGCGTAACCACGTAGTACAGCCATGTTATCTTTTTGACTTATTTTGCAAGGGCACTTGCAAAAGTATTGTATTTGTCAATGATATAGAAAAAATCTAACATCCATTTTATTCTCGCCTTTACCAAACGCTCAAGCCGTATAACTATTTATTTAGACTGAACTCATTCCGCCTAACACTCTGAAACAGGATCTTAGGTAGAAGTATTTCTGCCTAACCCATCCAAACGGGTGCTTAGGTCGCCAATCTGTCCGTCTAACACCCCAAATTGGGATCTTTAGGTGGACTCACTTCAGTATAGTCACCCCTCCCATAGGTCGCCATCCTCTCATAAAGTCTTAACGAAGGTTAGCTTTTCACAACACAATCACCCGTGAGATCTTATGGAAATCCCACCTAAGAAGAAACTCCTAGATCAAGTCCGTGATGCCATTCGACTCAAACACTACTCTTAACCGAACATTACGAGAAAAGTTGCATTGGGCGGGTGGCAGAGTTCGCTACGGTCATGAATTGCGCAACTAAGGCAACGTCTCAAAACCAAACTTCCTAAAATCGATCGTTTTCGCCACAGAACCATCCGTAAATGAATGACTCTGTTGGCGAATCTCTGGAACCTCAAACAACTATATGGGGGCAATTACAAGGGGCGATAAACGCGGTAGTTGATGTTGGGGAAGATGTTATCGATCGCCTCCACCTTTTCCAACCTTAGCCTCAGTATACTCAATCTCTCACTTGGCAGGAAGAATATTCATGGATTTTTAACTTGGGGAGTGATGCTTGTATGCTCAGTCTCTCGCTTTGGGGGCGTTCTCCCACCTTACCACTCACTACATTACCGTTCAAGCATTTTACTCATCCAGTGTTTGCAGTTTGAAGTCTGCCATTACAGGACGATGATCTGAGGCTTCTTGACCGATCTCTTCTTCGACAATTGCAGCCTTGACCAAGCGCACCGCCGAATCTGATCGCACCCAGATGTAATCGAGCCGCACGGGAATCTCAGCGCCTACAAAGGTGCCGCGATCGCGCAACCCTTGCCATGCACCTGTATCAATGTAGCCTGCCTGTTCAACTTGGTGGGTGAGTTGGGGTCCGTTGGGCGAGTTGGACAGATGTTGGGCGACTTCAGGCAACTGGTTCAATACGGCATCCAAGTCTGAGAGATGGGTAAAGTCTTTGGGATTGAGGCAGTTGAAGTCTCCCAGAATTAGATCGGGGCGCTGACCACTTTGGTTGAACCAGTTGATCTGTTCAGCGAATTGATTCTGGCGGGTGGTCTCATCTTCGTGAGCGAGGTGGGTCACGAGGATGGAGAGGGTGCGGCGGTTTCCCAGGTCGAGTTGTGTTTCTAACCAGCCGCGTTGCTTTTTCCCTGCGATCGGTGTGTACAAGCCGGAGTAGGTTGAGACGAGGGGAAAGCGCGTCAGGAGGGCATTTCCAGAAGCTCCAAAGGGACGATCGCCCTCTTCGTAGGATCGTTTGGCGGCAAACACGACTTGCATACCGAGTTGTTCAGCAAGCCAATTGAGTGCTGGCCCTGCTTCGGTTGGCTCAGGATGATAGACCTCGTTGAGTCCAATCACGTCGGCTTCGATCGAAGTGAGCAATCGCAGGAGTAGATCGTAATTAGGTTTACCTTCGATCGTTCGCCAACCATGAATATTGTAGCTGAGTACTCGCATAGATTTTGTGATCAATTACTCTGCCATTATTACAACTTTGCCATGTGCAATTATTCGATCTGGTGAATAAAATTTGCGGCTACATGAACGAAGTCTATCGCCATGAACTGGATAAATCAGTTCTGTCTTAAACCTGCGAATAAAGCCTAACGGCTTGCGCTTCACCGGACGGCAATTAAATAGGCATCATAACTGATAGTGTATGTCACCGTTCCGCGTGCAAGCGCTTGTTAGCTGCTTTTGTCATGAGGGCCAAGAAAACGCTCACCATTAAAATGAACCATATGGTCTGGGTTATCGGCAATCCACACTTCAGTTTCCCATGCAATATCAGCCGCATTCTTGCGAAATTCAGCACGGTCTGGAAACGCTGTCACATACACAAGACCAACCTTACAATCTTTGAAGGCTTCTTCAAGTTCAACCCAACGTTTTGGGGATATAGGGCCATGACTAGTAACTGCTTCAATCAAAAACAGCCATTCCCGATCTTCGTCGTATACTACAATATCTGGCAATTTTTCATGTGATATTGGGGGGACACCCAAGGATTCCAGGTATTCGGCTTCTAAGAACATCAGCTTTCCGCCTTCTTTTCGACTGCTGGCGGTATCACCAATGTATAACAATTGACCACCAGCACCGATGAAGCGCGAACAGAATTCGTGAACAATGTCGGCGTGAAGCTGGTTATGCTTTCCAGGTGACAGTGTAATGGTTTCGCCGCTGGGTAAGCTAATTGGAATTTTGTGCAGATCGAGAGCGCGTTCGTATTGTGCCTTCAATTCGGGCACCGCGTCCTTGTAGTCTTGAACTTTCCCCAACCAGCCGCCGTGTGGATATTCCGCCAGAATCTCCAATATTGACTGATTCAATGAATAGTTATTATCTTTACTATTAGTTGCTCGCGTAGGATCGTCTCGGTTTCGATCGACAATACGGGCTTGCTCGAATTGATGAAGTGTTTGTCTTCTGATAGTTTCGCGACTGTTCGGCTTATAGTCCATTCCATATTCATTACGGATGAATTCCATGATATTCACGGTTGGCAAAAGCGGTGCTGTCGATGAACTCCAGTCGTCCAAAGGTTTTATATTAGCCAGCGACAAAAAGACCCATGCCGATCGATCGTTACACTGTGCTTTGGGCAGCCCAAAGGCAGTCAATAATGTTTTTGCTTCATTTAGTTTTTCTTTTTGTTGTGCCGTGAATTCCAAATTTTACCCCCTTATATTGAATCTACTACACCAAGAATTGGATTCACAATCAAGTCAATTTTAGCCGTTTCAAAAAGCCTCAGCTTGTGCGATTTATCGCCAATTTCTTTCACTTGGTCGCGGGATGGAAATTTCATTACTCTAATTTCAGTAGCATTTACTTGTGTATTTCCTGAAATGCACCTGAAATACTTGTCCATGAATGATGAATTAAGAACAGTTGCAAGTCCATAGGCTTCAATAGTGGATAATTCACCACCTAATATACCGATATAATTTGTTTTGTTACCAAAACCAATCAATTCACAATAGTGCATGTTTTCAAGGTGAACGCTAGCAACTAAGCGGCGTTTTTCGTCTTTGGATGAAAAACGTTTTAGCAACACATAAGTACCATTCTTCATCGTATGTTTGGTATGGCCTTCATTAAGCTTAAAGGCTACATCTTTCTTGTGATTACCTATCCAAGTTGCCATTAATGGTGTCACATTATGTGGACGGTAAAGCGGAACCGTGTTTTCAGCACTAGTATCTTCGGTGATATATTGGCGGGCACGATGCTCGACCACACGACCAGTCGAAATAAAATATCCAGCACCTTCAAAAGTGGTTTTGAAAGTTTCAGCTTGTTTCAAAATGCTAGCAGCAGAATCTGACTCAGGAATTCTAATTAGTCTTTGATCATTTGAATAATCGACGATTAAATGAACCGGATATTGTTTTTCATCAGCATTGTTGATGCTGGCATCACAGTCACTCGATCGAACTGTTATGATGTCAGTATTACTGCCTTTAACAAAGTAGCAAATAATGTTTTCTTGAAGCACCGCTGAGTCATCATGATTAAACACCTTGTCTCGATGTTTGAAAATATGAATTAAGCTCAGTGCTGATTCAGTTAGCAGGTATTCACGGAAACCCTTGAAGTATAGTCCGTTTGTGAAGCTGCGAGGTGTTATCGTTATTATTTGACCGTCAGCCTTCATGCAAGCTATTACAACTGCCATGAATGAAGCATATATATTCGGATCGCCGTGATACAAATCGGCTACCGCTCTAGCATAAGGTGAATCTTTCGCACTGTATTTAAAATATGGAGGGTTGATTACCGATATATCAAAGGGGTGAACAGTTTTTTCTTTATCTGGTCTAGCAAGTACAAAGTCTTCACAACAAATTTCGTAAGTAAATGTTCCCAGTTGTTCGCAAAACAAACGCTTAACGATATTCATCGCCTGTTTAAGGCTTGCAACTGCTTCGGAGTCTAGTTCGTACAGTACAGCATGAACAGTCTTACAACCCATATTCAAGCAATACAAAGCAGTAGACGCGGCTAATATACCTGTTCCTGCGCCAGCATCCAGTATGCGAATAATCTTACTTTTGGGCTTGACAACCAGAGATGCCATGTAATCGGACACAACGGATCCTGTAAAGAACTGCCCCAAGATCTTCCTACTTTCCAATGATTTAGATCTGAGAAACGCACTTTGGAGGCTAACAATATCGTCTTTTGGTTCAATAAGTGCTTGCCGATTCAACTGTTTTCACCATTGCCTATACGTCTTACAAGAATTATCTCTTATTTGACTCAATTTATTTAGGATATTGTACAGCTAACTATTTATTAGACTGAACTCATTCCGCCTAACACTCTGAAACAGGATCTTAGGTAGAAGTATTTCTGCCTAACCCATCCAAACGGGTGCTTAGGTCGCCAATCTGTCCGTCTAACAACCCAAATCGGGATCTTAGGTGGACTCACTTCAGTATAGTCACCCCTCCCACAGGTCACCATCCTCTCATAAAGTCTTAACGAAGGTTAGCTTTTCACAACACAATCACCCGTGAGATCTTATGGAAATCCCACCTAAGAAGAAACTCCTAGATCAAGTCCGTGATGCCATTCGACTCAAACACTACTCTTACCGAACATTACGAGAAAAGTTGCATTGGGCGGGTGGCAGAGTTCGCTACGGTCATGAATTGCGCAACTAAGGCAACGTCTCAAAACCAAACTTCCTAAAATCGATCGTTTTCGCCACAGAACCATCCGCAAATGAATGATTCTGTTAGCGAATCTCTGGAGCCTCAAGCAATTACAAGGGGCGATAAACACGGTAGTTGATGTTGGGGAAGATGTTATCGATCGCCTCCACCTTTTCCAACCAACCCGAATCGATTTTTCCAGCCCGAATATCCTCGTATAACTTATTAAACCGTTGGACATGGGATTTTGTTCGCCGCACTGCATAGGGCACCATCGTTCCGGTTCGCATAATGAATGCCCAATCCGACGACTGCGCCAACAACACTTCACGAGAGGCCTGATTCAGCGCCTTCCATTGCAACTCGTCTTCTGGTTCCATGCGTGATAGATCGATCATGCGCTCTGCAATTTTGTGCAAATGAGGATAAACCCACGCATTCGTATCATTCAGCCAATATTCATGGAAGCCTTTGTAGCCCCAGCTTGACTGCGAAGGCCGCACCACTTGTTGAGTGGGATTGCCGCGTAAATAATCAGATAGGTGAGTAACTTCGTAGTCCTTTTGGTCAAACCAAGATTTACGCAGGAAATAATCAATAAACCACGGACCTTCATACCACCAATGGCCGAACAGTTCCGCATCATAGGGCGAAACCACGATCGGCTTACGGCCCATCATATTGCTCAGACTGCCGACTTGTTGTTTGCGGTTCTCCATGAAGTTTCCGGCATGGGACGCGGCTTTTTCCTTGGCCCAGTAAGGGTCATACAGAGCCTTATCGCTAGAGCCGACGGTCTTACCCGTAATCCGGTGATACTTGATTCCCACATTTTTGCGTTGGCCGTTGGGCATAATGTACGGCTTAATGTACTCATACTCCGCATCCCAGCCCAAATCTCGATAAAATTCACGATATTCAGCCGCTCCCGGATAGCCAACTTCTGACGACCAAACCTGCTGCGATGACTCCTGATCTCGGCCAAATGCTGCTACACCAGATTCAGTAAAAATGGGGGCATAGGTGCCAAATCTTGGACGCGGACGACCGTATAAAATCCCGTGACCATCCGTCAGGAAGTACCGCAGACCCGCATCCGCCACCATGCGTTCCAGCCCTTCGTAGTAGGCACATTCAGGCAGCCATATGCCCTTGGGCGATCGGCCAAAGGTGTCTTCGTAATGCTCTGTTGCGACCTTGAGTTGTGCCCATACCGCTTGGGGGTACATCTTCATCAACGGCAAATATCCGTGGGTTGCGCCGCAGGTGATGATGTCGAGGTTGTTTGAATCTTGGTATTCTTTGAAGGCGGTGATGAGATTGCCGTCGTACTTTTCCCACATCTGTCGGACTTTTTGAAACTCTTCGGCGTAGTATTCCGCCAAATATTTCATGTGGCCATTGTTACGATGACGATCGATTTCGAGTTCTGCGAGTTCTTCTAGTGCGCCCAAGTGTTCGTTGTAGCGCTCTTGGAGTAGGGGATCCGCCAACATCGAAACCAAGGGCGGGGTCATGCTCATGGTGAGCTTAAAGTTAACGCCGTCGCGCTTTAAGCCTTCAAAAACTTGAAGAAGGGGAATATAGGTCTCTGTAATTGCCTCATAAAGCCATTCTTCTTCGAGAACAAAGTCGCTCTCGGGGTGACGCACAAATGGTAAGTGAGCGTGGAGAACCAGTGCAACGTATCCATTGCTCATAAAAACTCTCTTGGAAAGCCAAGACCTAGAACGCGATCTAGTAACGCATTGTAGGCTATAACGCTCCAGCTCGAAGGTTTATCCGGGACAGTTTTTAGGGAGAGGGAATAGGCCTGAAGGGGGATGAAGTTAACCGATCGAATCTCCATGGATTCCCCTTGAGGTAGAATGAAGAACCTCACGCGCCTCAATGCACTAAGTCTGAACGCACTATGTCTACTGAATACTATGTCTACTGAATTGCTAGCTGAACTTAAGATTGCGGTCGATCGTCGCCGAAATTTTGCCATCATCTCCCACCCAGATGCGGGAAAAACAACGCTGACGGAAAAATTGCTGCTTTACGGAGGCGCGATTCATGAAGCGGGTGCCGTGAAAGCGCGTAAAGAACAGCGTCATGCCACTTCTGACTGGATGGAAATGGAAAAGCAGCGGGGAATTTCCATTACCTCAACGGTGTTGCAGTTCGACTATCGTGACTGCTCAATTAATCTTTTGGATACGCCGGGACACCAAGATTTTAGTGAAGATACGTATCGGACGTTGGCGGCGGCAGACAATGCGGTGATGTTGATTGATGCAGCAAAGGGGCTAGAGCCTCAGACTCGTAAGCTTTTTGAAGTGTGTCGGATGCGGGAACTTCCGATTTTCACCTTCATCAACAAAATGGATCGTCCCGGTCGTGCGCCGCTCGATCTACTCGATGAAATTGAAAAAGAATTTCAGATGATGACCTATCCGGTCAATTGGCCCATTGGCAGCGGCGATCGGTTCCGAGGCGTGTTCGATCGGCAAAAGCGACAAATTCATTTATTTGAACGATCGATCGGTGGGAGAAAAGTTGCAAAAGATACGATTGTGGAGCTAGATGATCCGAATCTAGAGTCGATGTTTGAACCAGATTTGTATGCACAGTTCCAGGAAGAACTAGAGCTTCTGGATCAATTAGGTTGCGAGTTGGATGTGGAGGCGATTCATGAAGGATTAATGACTCCTGTGTTTTTTGGCAGTGCCATGACCAATTTTGGGGTGGAATTATTTCTGGACTCTTTCTTGAATTACGCTCTGAAGCCCGGTTCCCACGAAAGCACCGAAGGCATTATTGAGCCAACTTATCCTGAATTCTCGGGCTTTGTGTTTAAGCTTCAAGCCAACATGGATCCACGTCACCGCGATCGGATTGCTTTTGTACGGGTTTGCTCAGGCAAGTTTGAAAAAGACATGTCTGTGACCCATGCGCGATCGGGGAAAGTTGTACGTCTATCTCGCCCCCAGAAGCTATTTGCTCAAGATCGTGAAGTGATTGAAGAAGCCTATCCCGGCGATATTATCGGGCTAAATAATCCTGGAGTTTTTGCGATCGGCGACACCATTTATATGGGTAAAAAGCTGGAGTACGAAGGAATTCCATGTTTTTCGCCCGAACTCTTTGCCTATCTTCGTAACCCTAATCCCTCGAAATTTAAGCAATTCCGCAAAGCCGTTTCCGAACTGCGCGAAGAAGGAGCCGTACAAATCATGTACTCCAGCGACGAATCTAAACGCGACCCAATCTTGGCGGCGGTGGGGCAATTGCAAATGGAAGTGGTGCAGTTCAGGTTGCAGAGTGAATATGGAGTCGAGACTCAGCTTGATTGGCTGCCCTATTCTGTAGCGCGCTGGGTGGAGGGCGGCTGGGCGGCGGTTGAGGCTGTAGGGCGGATGTTTAATACGTTGGTGGTGAAAGATAGCTGGGAACGGCCCGTGTTGCTCTTTAAAAACGAGTGGAACTGTCAGCAGCTTATGGGCGATCACCCTGAACTTGTCCTGAATGCGATCGCTCCCGTTGTTGCGGGTAAAGAACCGATCGCCATCACCTAGGTGCGTTTCATTGGGCGGCTTCACGATGTGGCTTCACGATAAAGTACGCGGCATTTCGCGATAAAATGGGCTAGTTATTCTGCTTGGCAACTGCTGTGAAACTGGCCTTTATCATTGACCCGATCGATCGTCTTGATCCCACCCATGACAGCAATGTGGCCTTGATGGAAGCCGCGCAAGAAATGGGCCACGAAGTCTGGATGTTGCTAGCCAATTCATTGACGGTGATGGCGAGTAAAACCTGGGCCACCGTTACGCCTGTGAAGCTCGTCCCCGTGACGTTGGGCGAAAATCGTTGGGTGGCGATCGAATCTTGGTTTGAACTCGGTACGTCTCAGTTTTTGCCCCTGGAAACCTTTGATGTTGTGTGGATGCGAATTGATCCGCCTGTCAACACCGCTTACCTGTATGCGACTTATTTATTGGATTATGTGAATCCCGCAAAAACCCGTGTGGTGAATGCGCCGAGCGGTATTCGGGCGGCCAATGAAAAAATGTACGCCCTGCAATTTTTGAACTCGATTCCCACCACGATCGTCACCCAAAATAAACAGGTGATTCGTGACTTTTTAGCCCAGGAAGGTCGAGTCGTGATGAAACCTTTGGGTGGGAAGGCTGGAGAAGGCATTTTGTTTTTGGAAGAGGGCGATCGAAACTTTAATTCCCACGTTGAAATCAGCACGGTCCAAGGCTCGATTCCGGTCATGGTTCAGACTTATTTGCCGGATGCAAAATTGGGTGACAAACGAGTTATTTTGTTGAATGGGGAGCCGATCGGGGCCGTGAACCGAGTACCCACGGGCGATGACTTCCGAGGCAACATGGCCGTTGGTGGACGGGCGGACCAAGTAGACGTAACGCCACGCGATCGGGAAATTGCGGCGGAATTGGCTCCGGCTCTACAGCGCGATGGCTTGATTTTTGTGGGGATAGATATCATTGGCGGCAACCTCACAGAAGTGAATGTCACCAGTCCGACGGGCATTCGAGAGGTCGATCGGTTAAGCGGATTGACCCTGGGAATTCAAGTGATGACATGGCTTGAAAAGGGAATTTCTCCGCACTAAGAAATTACTCTTCAATTAAGATCCGGATTACCCTCATCTTAGGGGAATACCTGAGAATGGGGGCAGTCTGAGTTTATTGAATGAGCGATCATCGTATGAAATGCTCATTCCTAAGACTCCTAGATTATCCAAAGCGACGATTTAAAAACGATACAAAAAAATCATATTAAATAATGCCGTTTGACCTGGCAGTCTCTTTCTTTTGGAGGAGCAGCTGCGGTCCATCTCGTCGTAAATTTAGGCAAATATTATAGATGGTATTAATCTGCCGTCAAGGAGTTTGTGGTGAATTCATTTCGCCTAACGCTATCGGCTTCTAAACTTACAGGCTTTTTTAAAATTGTGATGCCTACGATTCGTCGATGGGTTGCGGTTAAGAATGGGCGTTTTAAAAATGGACTCGGTAGCGCCCTTTTAGTGACACTACTAGTGTTAGTAATTCGATCGCTCTCGATGTTAGAAGGTTCAGAGTTCAGGATGTTAGATCAGTTCTTTCGGATGCGTGGCGATGAGCCATTGGATTCGCGGATTGTGATTGTTGATATTGATGAAAATGATCTCAACCAGATCGGTCGATGGCCTATATCGGATCAACAACTAGTCGATATTTTGACGCAAATTCAGGAGATGAAGCCGACGGCAATCGGATTGGATTTATACCGCGATATTCCGCTATCGCCAGGAACATCGCAACTACAGAAATTTCTAGAAACTAACGCAAATATTATCGGTATTGAGCAGCTAGCGGATCAAAGTGGTAGCCAAGTTGCACCGCCACCTGTATTGGAAAAGGCAAAGCGGGTGGGGTTTAACAATATTATTTTAGACAGTGATCAACGGGTGCGTCGATCGTTTTTGTATTGGAAAAGCAACCGGGGTAACTATATTCGGGAAAGTTTTTCACTGAAATTGGCTAAGCTTTATCTATCTAAAGAAAAAATTTATGAACAACCTTCTCCCTACCACGTCTCAGATCTGAAATTAGGACGCGGAATTTTCCGACAATTTCAGAGGAATGATGGACCTTATATCAATGCGGATGCGGGCGCGTATCAGGTGATGGTTAATTTTCGTGGACTAAATCGGCGCTTTCAAACATTGATGCTTCAGGACTTAATGGGGGGAGATGTTCCGGCGCAGATTTTGCAAGATAAAATTGTGTTAATTGGGACTACCGCCACCAGTTTGCACGATTTTTTCGCAACGCCCTATACTCATCATCGGTTTGGCGGTGCAACCTCGTTAATGAGCGGCATGGAGTTACAGGCGCAGTTCACCAGCCAGATTTTGTCAGCCGCCCTTGATGGTCGAGCGTTACTGCAAGTTTGGTCGGAACCACTCGAAGTTGCCTGGATTGCTCTGTGGGCGGCGATGGGGGTGTTTGTCTGTATGAGATTTCGCGGCCCAAAACGATCGTTGGTGCTGGTCGTGATCCTGGGGGCGATCGTTCTGGTGATTGGCTATGCAGCTTTTTTGATGGGCTGGATAATTCCCGTTGTGGCCCCGTTGGCCGCGTTGATTACAGCGTTTGCACTCATAACCAGCCGTGTGGCTCAATCTAAGGAAAAACTCGAGCAATCGAAAGATTTTTTGCATCAAATTCTCAATACGATTCCGGATCCTGTCTTTGTCCAAGATCGAAGCCATCGCTGGGTGGTGGTGAACCAAGCCTATGGGCGATTTATTGGTATGGACATAGAAGCCCTGATTGGAAAAACGGTATACGATATTTTCTCTAAACGAGAGGCAGATGCCTTCTATCAAGCAGATGAAGAGGTCTTGAGGCAGCAACAGAAACAGGAATATGAAGAAACGCTGACGGATGTGTTGGGTAAGACCTACTCCATTGCCACAAAGCGATCGTTACACCGTGATGCCCAGGGAAATGTGCTGTTGGTGGGCGTGATTCGCGACATTACCATCCGGAAATCCCTCGAAGAAAGCCTGCGTCGCACCACTCAAGAACTATCCAAATCCAATCAAGAATTGCGAGACTCCCAAACCCAATTGCATTACTTGGCCAACCATGATCCACTGACGGGCCTGCCCAATCGTCAACTGTTCCATGAAAACCTCCAACAGTCGATCGAATGGGCTGCTTCCGAATCCCGCATGGTTGCGCTGTTATTTATCGATTTAGATGGATTTAAGCAGGTAAATGACTCCTTCGGCCATGGTGTGGGCGATCAATTATTGAAATCAGTGGCGAAGCGATTGATTTCCAGTTTACGAGCCAGTGATATGGTGGCTCGTCTAGGCGGCGATGAATTTACGGTAATTTTGACGGTGGTTCCAGGAGAGCTAGAGGTAATGCGAGTCGCCCAAAAAATGATAGAGACCCTCGCGTTGCCTTACAACTTTGATGGGCAGTTGGTTCGGGTGAGTGCTAGCGTTGGTATTGCGCTGTACCCGACTCATTATGACACCGTACAAGGGTTGTTACAGGGAGCAGATGGGGCCATGTATGAGGCAAAAGCTGCTGGAAAAAATCGTTATGCGATCGTGAATCCATCGTCACTGCCATCAAATGACCCCGTTTATTGATTTGGATTCTAATTTTCCGTCACAATAACAAAGTGCGGATGGGAGTAGATGATGGCGACGATCGACTATTGGCTGATGGTGAGTTTAGGGTTTTTGGGTAGCTTTGGGCATTGCTTAGGGATGTGTGGGCCGCTCAGTACGGCCTTGCTCCTCAGCGATTCGGCGAGCCAGAATAAATCTGTTTTTTTGAAATTTTTGCCCGTAATTTTGCTCAATATTGGGCGCTTGATTAGCTATGCCTTAGTCGGTGCATTGATGGGCGGGGTTGGGTCGGTGATGATTGCAGGCGGTGCGTGGGTGGGATTAGGCAGTCCACTTCGACAAGCCTTTGCTGTTGTCACGGGACTGATGTTGGTGGGATTTGGATTCTCGGCCTTCGGCGATCGGGGCTTACCGCAGCATCCCTTCGCGGTCCGATTGCACAATGGTCTTAATCACTGGATGGGCCGCTGGGTCATGGCTTCACCGGGAGTTCTCGGATTGCTGTGGGGACTAATGCCCTGCGGGTTTCTGTACGTTGCACAACTCAAAGCCGCCGAAACGTTAACTCCGCTGTCGGGAGCCTTGACGATGTTAGCCTTTGGACTCGGAACTTTGCCCATGATGCTGAGTGTGGGCGGGCTGGTGTCCCACTGGAGCGAGGATCGCAGCCGTCAGTTATTTAAATTAGGCGGAGTTGTCACTGCGATCATCGGAGTTCTAACGATTTTTCGTACTAGTGAAATGGTGGATTTGACGGGTCATGGTGCGATCGGTTGCTTGATGTTGGCATTAGCCGCGCGTCCCCTAGCAAAAGTCTGGCCCAAGCTGTTGATCTATCGTCGAACCCTGGGCGTTAGTGCGGGAATTTTGGCGATCGCTCACACGGCCCATATGTTGTCCCATAGCCTCAATTGGAATTTTAGTGCTGTTAGTTTTTTACCCCCACAGCAGCAATGGGGATATGTTGCAGGTGTGGGTGCGCTCTTGCTCTTATTGCCGCTGCTGTTCACCAGTTTCGATCGGTGGGTGAAAATTCTGGGGCGCGGGTGGCGAAAACTGCATCTGCTGAGTCTTCCCGCCTTGGCCTTAGCTTTGGGGCATACGGTGATCATTGGATCTCATTACTTAGGAAATCCTGAACTTACGCCTCGCCAATGGAATCACACGTTATTATTAGTGTTGACAGCTATAGGTTTAATTGCGATTCGATCGGAATGGGTCTGGCAATGTCTGGGCCAAGGTGCGCACTATACTAGAGTGAAAAACTAGGGTGAAAACTGGCAAAATTCAGTCCGATCGGGTTCGATGTGTTGATAGTGATGTTATGACATGGGACTGATATTAATCGATCGAGTTTTGATAGAGAATTTAGTACAAGTTTAGTAGGGGCATTAAGTCATTAGCGGGCATGATTATTCAAACACAGCGCTATGCCGCACGATCGCGGACCACGTTTGACGTGCCAACGCAAACTGAAGAATCTCTTAGTACGCAAAATCAAGATTTAGGGTTGTCTGCGCCAGCCTTTGCTCACAACGTCAAAACCTCCGGCAACGTCGCCGCTCTTTTCCACCTTGAACCCAATCACAACCCCAAGGCTGGAGATCCGTCGAAAATTTGGTTTGCCCTGACCAAACAAGGCGGAGAAGCGATCGCTCTCGATCAATGCAACTGTCAAATCACCGTCTACAGCAACCAACAAGTTCTCTTTCAGCCTCCCCTCAGTCCCCTTAATGCTGAGCGCTATAAAGCTTTGCCCAGTGCTGTCGTGATGTTCCCAAAGGCTGGGATTTACCAAGTCGAAATTAAAGGCACACCCAAACAAGACGGCGATTTTGAGAGTTTCAAATTCAACTACGATGTCACCGTCCAACCGGGGAATGCAGTCCCGCAGCCTAATGCTTCAGAAAGCCCCATTAGTGCCATTCTCAATCCAGATACTGTGGTTGATTTACCAGGAATATTAGTATGGATGCCACTAGTTGGGATTGTTTTCCTTGGGCTATGGTTTGTAAAACGTCGCAACGGATCCAAGTAATACCGTTCAGTGCCGTTAAGGTTAACCAACAAATTTCCCATAAGTAAATTTAGGGTTTGACGAATCATGATTGATCACGATGTGCTAATTATTGGCGGTGGCTTAGCTGGAACCCGTGCTGCTGTTGAAGTCGCACGCACTAATCCCGGACTCAGCATCGGACTAATTGCTAAAACCCATCCAATCCGATCGCATTCCGTCGCGGCCCAAGGCGGAATGGCAGCCACCCTAAAAAATGCCGACCCCTCCGATTCCTGGGAAGCCCACGCCTTCGACACCGTAAAAGGCGGCGACTACCTAGCCGACCAAGATGCTGTTGCCATCCTGACCCAGGAAGCCCCCGATGTGGTCATCGACCTCGAACACATGGGCGTACTGTTCTCTCGCCGCGAAGATGGCCGCATTGCCCAACGCGCCTTTGGTGGTCACTCCCACAACCGTACCTGTTACGCCGCCGACAAAACAGGCCATGCCATCTTGCATGAGTTGGTGAATAATCTCCAACGCCACAAGGTCACGCTCTACGACGAGTGGTACGTGATGGAATTGGTTTTTGAAGAGAATCAAGCCAAAGGGGTAGTCGCGTATCGAATTCTCGACGGTGCGATCGAAGTTTTCCGGGCCAAAGCCGTCATGTTTGCCACGGGCGGGTACGGGCGAGTTTATAACACCACGTCCAATGACTATGCCTCATGCGGAGATGGTCTTGCGATGACCGTGGCCGCAGGTTTGCCCGTCGAAGATTTAGAATTTGTCCAGTTTCATCCGACGGGCTTATACCCTGTGGGCGTGTTGATTTCTGAGGCGGTCCGAGGCGAAGGTGCTTATCTAATTAATGCAGCGGGCGATCGGTTCATGGCCCAATATGCTCCAAGCCGCATGGAACTGGCCCCCCGAGACATCACCTCTCGCGCTATTAACTACGAAGTTCGGGCTGGACGGGGAATTCATCCTAAAGATGGCAGTGCAGGCGGTCCCGTTGCGTACCTTGATCTGCGTCATATGGGCCGTGCAAAAATCATGGATCGCATTCCGTTTTGTTGGGAAGAAGCCCACGTCCACCTCGGAATTGACGCGGCTGTTACCCCTATTCCCATCCGTCCCACGGTTCACTATTCCATGGGCGGTATTCCCGTAAATGTCGATGGCCGGGTCCGCCGAAGTGCCACCGAACTGACGGACGGCTTTTTCTCCGCCGGGGAAACGGCCTGTGTTTCGGTCCATGGGGCCAATCGATTGGGTAGTAATTCACTTTTAGAGTGCGTGGTCTACGGTAAGCGGACTGGGTTTGCGATGGCCAATTATGTCGAAGGCCGATCGTTTCCTGAGGTGGATAGCGATCGGTATATCAAAGCTGCTGAAACTCAATTGCAGTCAGTTCTTGACAACCCCGGCACCTACCGGGTCAACGACATTCGCCAAGCCTATCAAGACTGTATGACTGAACATTGCGGTATTTTCCGCACCCAGGAAATCATGGAAGCGGGCCTAGTTAAGCTTAAGGAAATTCGTGCCCAAGCTGAACGGGTGAAGCTGGACGATCGGAGCCGCACTTGGAATAGTGAATTGGTGGAGGCATTAGAACTGCGATCGCTGATGCGCGTGGGCGAAATTATCCTCACCTCAGCCCTCAATCGCCGTGAAAGCCGGGGTTCTCACTTTCGTGAAGATTGCCCCGATCGGGACGACGAAAAATTCTTGCAGCATACGATCGCGTCCTACAGTCCTGAAGCTGGGGTTACTATTGATTACATGCCTGTGGTGGTTAATCAGTTTGAACCGAAAGAACGTAGATATTAGCTCAATGACAATTATTTAATAATTCAATGAAGTTTATTGAGTTAGAAAATGCATTGCTTTTGCTATGCGACTTAATTCTTGGTTACCTAATCCAGGAATCTGCCAAGGAGCTATTTCCCTTCCAACTCGTCGCACTAGATATTGAGCTGTTAAGGCTTGGTAGCCGATCGGTAACTCTTTAGCTAACTCAATCAACGCTTTGGCGTAGGCATCAGGAGAATGGTTTTCTTCTAGAATTTTACGTCCACATTTGCCCATAGCGACTAGTGATTCAGGATCGTCAACCAACCGCTGTAAGTGTCGCTTAATATCTTCGATTTTATGTTCTTGTCGGACGAATAAAACAGCATTTTCTGTTCCTCATACCAACCTACTTGTGTCACCATTGACGGCAAGGCATGTCGCCAAATTCTTAATTGGCTGAGAGAGGCTTCCCCCATGGTTGGATAGCGTAAATTAATCAGCAATTCCGAATTCAAACAGTAATATAGGATACAAATACGACTCGTTTTTATGTAAACAAGAGATATTAAGCTAATTTCTGAGGTTTTTGGCATTCCCTCCTCGAATCTTAGTCTCTTAGAGAGTCAGTAACCTGAAAACAAACTTGATAAGTCATTCAATAGAGCATTACGTTGATTCCGCATATTGGAATAAAACCCCGTTCCAGCAAGCATTTTACGCTTTTTATCTTTGGCTACATTCTGAATTTGGAATTGCTGATTTTTTACAGGGCTTATTGACCAATTTTTAAGTATGCTGTATACTCTTATCGCTATAAAGCTTTAAAAAGACTAAAAAGATATTATGGGTAACTCAAAACGGGCGTTAATCACAGGCATCACAGGACAGGATGGCTCCTATCTATTAGAGCTATTATAGCCATTCCGACTTCCATGAGGTACAAGTCAAAACCTAAAATCCTTGCGTGGAGAGGCTTTTAGAAATCTACTTTGTATCTCACTCGATCGAGAACGGCTATACTAGATAAAGGCTATGAGGTACATGGGATTATTCTCCGTTCTTCTACTATCAATACAGGTCGTCAAGTTACTTTTAAGGGGTTAGCTGAGTTAATGGTTGATGCTGACCTTGAAGTCTTAGAATTAAATAGTCGGCAAGAAGTTGATTTACGCAATGCTGTATAGAACCCATTTGAGATCTAATCCTAAAACCAGAAGCCTTGCAGCTAGCTGGTTTTCTTCATTTTCTGGCAGAAAGCGGTTTTGCTGGGTAGGCAGGCTCTACCACTGATCGCAGAGTAACGGCTTCCTTCAAAGCCAAGTATCACGGGAAAAGATGTCAAATGGGTTCTATACTAAGCTGAGAATTACTAATAGTAAACTCAGAATAATTGACTATTGAGTCACATCCTGATAAAGTACTTCTATGTACATAAAATAAAAAATATCTACTTCGTTGTAGTAATGAAAATCAATAATTCAAAGCTGAATCTGTTATTTTTTCTTATAGTGAATTTATACCTTGTTCTATTATTTCGGTAGGGCCTGAAGAACATTAAGTAATTATTGGTGAGGAAAGATTTGCTACAAAGAATGGTCATCACATCCAGCTGCAGTTTTCTCAGAAGTAGTTGCCAAATAGGCTGATGTATAATGAGATTTCTACGACGTTAATACTAGACATTACGCAAACATGAAAATATCTATAATTACAGTCTGTAAGAATTCTGAACTTTATATTGAGGAGTCAATTAAAAGTGTGATTTCTCAAACCTATAAAGACATTGAATATATTATTATTGATGGTGACTCTGAGGACAGTACTAAACAAATAGTTGCCAAATATTCTGAATACATTACACATTTCATAAGTGAACCAGATAATGGTCTATATGGGGCAATGAACAAAGGTATTAAGATTGCCACAGGAGAATTTATCAATTTTTTAAATTCAGACGACTATTTTTATGATGATCGTGTAGTTGAAGATGTAGCTAACTTTATTAATGAACATCCTGAGTGCTGTATGTTATATGGAGATGCACATATAAGATCTGATTCCAAAGTCTTTACTCAATCATTCATCTCTAAACCTCCATCACCATCAGAGATACCTGAAGCTATAATATCATATGGCTCTCTTTTTCTCCAAGGTGCTATTTTCTTTAGACGTGACTTATTTTCTAAATTAGGTTTGTTTTCTGAAAATTATAAGATATCAGCAGACTATGAATGGTTTACCAGGATAGTACAAGATGAAAAATTGAAAATGTTGTACTATCCAAGAATAGTTTTTTCTTATTACCAAGGAGGCATATCTGGCAATGTAACAGCAACTCTCAAAGAAATGTTTGAGATTCAAAATCAAGTGCTAATGTATCAAAGTAATGATTGGCAGAGGATAAGAATACTAAAGTTTCAAAGCTCCATTATTGAACTACAAGATTTCATCCAAAAAATCCAAACACTTTCAGAAGAGCGTAGAATCTTGATTGAAGGTATCAAGAATCCTTTCAACAAAATTTTCTTAAAAGTCTTCTTTAGAAAGCTATTATCAAAATCAAAATTAGTGCTTTCGTCACTACGATCCAAGCCATAAATCAGATAAAAATCAAAGTATCATCCGAGGTGACAAACAAATGAGGATTTTCATAGACTGTACCCACACATCAAATAATACTTATAAAAACACTGGTATTCATAGGGTTGTTCGCCAGATAACAGAAGAGTTAATTCAAATATCTAAAAGCAACTCTACTTTAGAAATAATCCCAGTAAAATTTGATGGCAATTTTATAACTAAAGTAACTTCTCTTCATGAAACAGATCTAAATTCCTCTCCAATAGGTAAAAAAAAATATTTATATATACGTAAACTAAAAAACAAACTAAAAAAATTATTTCTTGATTATTTAACTATAAATAATCATGGGAAATATGAATCCGAATTTTTAGGCATTCAATTTTCATCGTCAGATATTTATCTAATTGTTGATGCCAACTGGGATTTACCTAATTCTTACTATCATTTCCTACAACATTTAAGAATTCACAAAGTTTCTATTGCATCAATCTGTTACGACCTGATTCCGATAAAATTTCCAGAGTTTTGTCCAAAAAAATTTGTAAAATCTTTTGGAGATTTTTATTGTCGATATTCTGATTGTTTTGATCAAGTAATATGTATATCCAATAAAAGTGCAGAAGACTTCATCAAAGCTCAGCAAGATGGTGTATTGCCAAACAACAACAAAAGACAAGCCGTGAATAGTTTCCGACTTGGATCTGACTACTCTAAAGATCAAAAACTAGACGCTAACAATAATGTTATTGATGACCCTAACTTTTTATCACTTCTCAATCAAAGATATATACTAGTAGTCGGAAGCTTAGTTCCCCATAAAAATATTAAAACTATTATTACCGCTTTTGATCTATTAACAACATCCAACAACGATATACATTTAGTATTTGCAGGCAATCGAGGGCGGCACAATGATGCTGACTTACTAATTGAAAAAAATAAAATGTATGGCAATCTGATACATATTTTAGATTCAGTAACAGATTCTCAACTAGATGTTCTTTATGAAAATTGTTACTGTTTAGTGCAAGCCTCATTTTATGAAGGGTTTGGGCTGCCAGTTGTAGAAGCATTACAGCACAGCAAGCCTGTAATCTCAAGTAATGGTGGTTCTTTACCAGAAGTTGGAGAAGATTTTTGTATATATTTCGATCCTACGCAACCATCACAACTATATCAGGCTCTAGAAAAGTTATTGGCATCAGATGATTTCTATGATCAGTTAGTGACCCGTATCAAAAATGAATATAGACCATTCTCATGGAAAGAATCAGCTGAACAATTACTCTCTGTAATATCTACATAGAAAAGTTGATAAAAGAATTTCAGAAAATTTTAAATATTTGTTGTATTCTTATGAAGATATTCTAGGAAATCCATTAGCATATACTTGTGAAAAAGCCTATCTTTACTAACCTTGAAAAAATTATTAAAGCCTTTAAAAAGTTTTACAAACTATCATCTATAAATCTAGAGGGCAGCTCAGCAAATCACCAATCTGAATTGCGCTCTAATATAAAAAATTTAGGATATGAATATGCTCGAAGTTTACTACGAAACTTGAAAATTCCAGATAATTTATCACCAATAAAGGTTGGGTTAGAACCTAAAGCCTGTCAACAACAAGATATTGAATCAGCGTGGTTTGCCTATTGGTGTCAACAGATGAAAATTCCCGTTGTATATCATCGCAAGATGTGGGAATTCTGCTATATCCTTCAGGTAATGCATGAATACGATCTTCTCAAACCCAAATTACGAGGGCTTGGTTTTGGCTGTGGAGAAGAACCTCTACCTAGTTTATTAGCCTCTTATGACATTGAAATTACTGCGACAGAATTAGATCCTCAAGAATCTGCATCAAAAGGTTGGGTAGACACGAATCAAAGTATGTCTTCTGTGGAGAAAATATGGCTTCATGAATTGTGCTCACAAGAATTATTTAAAAAAAAATGTCAGCTTGAGATATGTTGATATGAACGCAATCCCTACTGATTTAGCAAATAAGTATGATTTTTGCTGGTCTGCTTGTGCATTAGAACATCTCGGCAGTATTGCTAATGGACTTCGATTTATTGAGAAATCCCTCGACACACTCGTTTCTGGAGGTGTATGTATACACACTACAGAACTCAATTATCTACAAGAAAAAAATACTATTGATAATGAGGGAACAGTTCTATTTAGAAAACAAGATTTTATAAAACTAGCTCAACAATTGACTGCTCAGGGGCATCAAGTTGCACCATTAAATTTTGATATTGGCTCAGGTTTCTTAGATCAATTTATTGATATTCCTCCCTATCAAGAAGTCCAAGATGCACATCTGAAATTATTGGTTGGTGACTTTGCCACAACATCTTTTGGCATAATTGTAAAAAAATATTCTTGAAAGTAAGAGTGTTATCTTGATGCCTTTACTTTAATGACAATTGGTCTATATGACAAAAAAGCACTCATAACTGGCTTAAGGCGATTCCTATAGAACCTATTTGACATCCTAATCAGAGGCTGAAAGCCGCTTTGTCATTAGCCTAACAAAACAGAGGTTCATTTTGGTCATCGCATTTCCTAATGTTCTTTCATAATTCTTTACCAATATCTTGCAGCGTTCCACCCATGCATTCGATCGTTCCACTACCCAACGTGCAATCGCTGGGATAAATCCTGACTTTCCTTGTTCTTTCTTTTCCTGTTTTGAATGCTTCTTTGAACGCTCAAATCTGATCTTTGTCATGATTTGAGGATACACTTTTTGCAGTTCTTGAACCAAATGATCAATCGGGTATCCATGGTCTAACAAAATTGTAATCTTTGGAATGTTGACGGGCTTTGATTTGAAATATTCAATATTATTCGTGAACATTTCTATCAGTCCAACGGCATCAGATACATTTGCT
>JAPLHZ010000221.1 GCA_026389365.1 Cyanobacteriota bacterium | reverse complement strand
TCTTTCAGGGTGGATTGGATAGATTCGCTGAAGATCATACTACGCACCCCAAGACGTCAGAATTTTGTCAGTGAAGCATCAATGATCTACTCCGACTTCTCTAGTATCGCTGGGGTTCTATTTGTTGGCAAGTCCCTAAATACTGATTACATCGCATATAATCTCTTCGCGCTTTTATCTCGTCGGCTGTCAGTCTGAGATGTGGTGTAGCTTTATTTGAATTTTTGTCTGTATACGGTTGCACTTTTGCAGTGACCTGAGGCATACTATTTCTAGTGTTCATGAATGTGAACCGATTATGTTGATCGTGTTAATAGCGTTGACAGATTGTTGATTAGTGTTTGTTTTGTTTAGTATTTGTTCATTTTCCCCGTACTGCCCACTAAGCTCTACGGGGTTGTTTTTTGGAATAGCTCCTTAACTGCGATCAAATCGTTAAGTTTTGCTTCTGTCCTTCTTATCCCAATAGCATCAAGGCGACGCAAGCGGAATTCCTCCATAATTTCACCAGGTGACGTGTTCAAACTTTCCGCAATTCTTCGGATTGTCTTTCTGTTCGTTTCCCGGTCTTGTGACCAATGGCTTGTGACCAATGGCAGAAATTTGCGGACTGAATTCCTGTTAGTCTTTGGAGGACGATCGGCTTGGCTAACCGAATATCTTCGGAATTAATGTTGCTAATATTTGTCATGTCACTTAATGAGTGATTGAAATTGATAATTAATCTTATAATATGATCATAGCCAAAAGCAAGAAAAGGCGATAAGTTGTTTAATAGCGTAATTAACCATAATCTGATGAAATTTAATCATGCCATTCCCCAAGGACTCGGCAGCAGATACACAGCAGCTTAAAATCAGTGCTAGGGGATAGCGATTAATAGATCAGCTTTGGTTTTTCCAGTGGATTTGCGATCGCCGCCCCACTTCGATCGTTTAGGTGTGTAGTCCATGGGTAGCCGCCCTGGAGCTTTCAAATTATCTATGAATAAATCAACTCGCCTGCAATTCATCTTCAAAGTTATACTTTCTGTACTCTTTGAGAACCTGCTTTTTGAAACTAGGGCTACCTGTCTGTAACTGCTGAGCGTGACAATGACCGAACAAACAATCGAACAAGCATTGATCGAAAAATTAGGCGATCTCAAATACATTTATCGTCCTGATATCCGTGATCGCGTCAAACTAGAGCAAAACTTTCGCGAGAAGTTCGATTCGCTTAACCGTGTGCATCTCACAGATGGTGAATTCTCTCGACTGTTGGAGCAGATTATTACGGCTGATGTTTTTACGGCGGCTCGTCATCTACGCGATCGCAACAGCTTTGAGCGGGACGATGGCACACCGCTTTATTACACCCTCGTTAATACCAAAGACTGGTGTAAAAACACTTTTGAGGTGATCAATCAGCTTCGCATCAATACTGCTAGCAGCCATCACCGCTATGATGTTCTGCTGCTGATCAATGGTGTGCCAGTGGTACAAATAGAGCTAAAAAATCTGAACATTACTCCGCGCCGCGCCATGCAGCAGATCGTCGATTACAAAAACGATCTTGGCAATGGCTACACCAAAACTATGCTTTGCTTCCTGCAATTGTTCATCGTCAGCAACCGCACCGAGACTTGGTACTTTGCCAACAACAACAACCGCCATTTCAGTTTTGATG
>JAPLHZ010000166.1 GCA_026389365.1 Cyanobacteriota bacterium | reverse complement strand
GTTAAAAAGCAGTGCCTGTATTCAGTTTATTATCCTGACTTTTCTTCGTTTAAGTTAGCTATCTCTAATTGTCTTGAGATGTCTCATACTACTCACAAACGAGAATTAGATTCCTTATTAACTTTGCGCTTTCAGTCTTTCAAAAACATTAAGTCTATTCCCTGTTAAGGTATAGTTGACAAATTAACTTATCGTTTTAGTAAGGTGAAACGAGGCGATATTATTCTTTTTAATCTGTCACGGGTAAATTCCCCGTCCCTTGGGACGTCTGAAGAAACCCAAAAGTGGCTGTTTCATACCTCGTCCGCTTGCGGCGAGGTTCTTGATTCCAATTCCAGCCCTACAAGAACAAAACTATCGTGACGCTTTCGCTAAGCGAGTAATTGGTCTACCAGGAGAAACGATTGAGGTGAAAGGTGGCAAGGTTTATATTAATGGCACGATTTTAAAAGAAACCTATATCAATGAACAACCAGAATATGAAATGCCACAAATAAAAGTTCCCCCTAAATCCTATTATTTCTTTGGAGATAATAGAAATAATGCTTATGACAGTCATTATTGGGGACCAGTTTCAGAGGACTATATCATTGGACGGGCTGCGAAAATCTTCTGGCCAGTTAATAGAATTGGACCAATCCGTTAGTAGTGACTGTAGTTTAACGTCAGTTTTGGATAAGATAGTCGGCTAAAAAGGAGGAGCCGTTAGGCTGAAGTTGTAAAGCAATCAGCAGGTTCCTCCCCTATGTTATCTCCCGAATATTAGGGATGATTGAAGGACTTAACGAATTGATTGCTCACTAGCAAATATAACTAAAAAAGCCCTTAGAGAACTCAATCTCCAAGGGCTTAAATTTAAATTGAACAAATCTAGTTGGTCAATTAGTAGCGATAACCGCTTCCGCCAGTTTGACCGGGCTTGTAAACGATGAAGCTCATCACTTGGCATTGTTTGATGTTGTCAAACGCCACAACTCGGATGAAGGACTTAGGAAACTCGGATTTGCACTGTTGCACTTCCGCGAGTACTTCCTGAGGAGAACTGCACTTGAACAAAGGCAATTTCCACATGGTCCAGTAATACTGTTTTGGATCAGGGTTCTCGTTGAACTCGATGCAAGGGAAATATCCTTGTTCCATTGTGTATTCAATTTGACGAGCAATTTGTGCATCAGTCAAAGGAGGCAAGTACGAAAAAGTCTCGTAGCGCTTCTCAATAGGCAGAGTTTTCATGAGTTCTCTCAGTTAAATCGTTCGGTTGAAGTTTTTTATCTATCTTAGATCAAGTCATCCTGCGGCATTTGCTGTTCCGGATGATTCCCTTCTGTACTCACTTGAGTCATGCGCTCTAACTGCTGCGATCGTTGCTTGAGATTAGACTGAGACATTTGCGATCGGAGCATGTCCGGCAAAAAATCTGCAAGGCTATCCGCTAAGGCTTCACGCACTGTCAATACCCGAAACGCAAGATCGGGTCGCTCTCGAAAAAGCTTCTCAATGAACCGATCGCCATCCGTTATGCTGTCGCTAGAGGCGAATTGGTGTAACCAATAGGCTCGCTTCGGTTCCGTTTCATCGAGTTGTTCGTAAACAACCTTAACAGCTTGATAAGTTAAATAACTCACCAAAGTCTTCGTCGTATCATTCGCAATCTTCTTAAGATCCATATTTCAGGAAGGATGAAGTGGGAAGTAATGAACGCTGAGGCTCAAAGATGTAATCTGCCATATTCCTACAGTATGACCCATCTTCTCATTCCGCGCTCAAGCTCCAGACTTCATCCCTTACAGGAAGGTCGCCCTTACGCAGCAATCCAGCAATTAAATGGTGTCTTGTGCTTCAAATTCAAATTTGATTTCCTTCCACAGCTCGCAAGCGACTGTCAATTCAGGAGACCATTTACAAGCTTCACGAATGATGTCGCCGCCTTCACGCATGAGGTCGCGACCTTCGTTACGAGCTTGGACGCAAGCTTCAAGTGCATCGCGGTTCGCTTTAGCACCCGGCGCATTACCCCAAGGGTGTCCAGAAGTACCACCACCAAACTGCAAGACGGAGTCATCGCCGAAGATGTCCACCAATGCGGGCATGTGCCACACATGGATACCACCGGAAGCAACCGCCATCACACCAGGCATAGAAGCCCAGTCTTGAGTGAAGTACACACCACGTGAGCGATCTTGCTCAATGTAGTTTTCACGCAACAGGTCGATGAAACCGAGGGTGACAGCTTTGTCGCCTTCCAGTTTACCCACAACCGTTCCGGTGTGAATGTGGTCCCCGCCTGACATCCGCAGGCATTTTGCCAAGACGCGGAAGTGAATACCATGGTTTTTCTGACGGTCAATCACAGCGTGCATTGCACGGTGAATGTGCAGCAAGACGCCATTGTCACGACACCAGTGGGAAAGTGAGGTGTTTGCGGTGAATCCTGCGGTCAGGAAGTCATGCATGATGATGGGCATTTCGAGTTCTTTTGCATACTCGGCGCGCTTCAGCATTTCTTCGCAAGTTGCAGCAGTCACGTTCAGGTAGTGACCTTTAATTTCACCCGTTTCAGCTTGCGCCTTGTGGATTGCATCTGCAACAAACAAGAAACGATCGCGCCAGCGTTGGAACGGCTGGGAGTTGATGTTTTCGTCATCCTTGGTGAAGTCCAAACCGCCGCGTAGTGCTTCGTACACCGCACGACCGTAGTTTTTCGCCGACAAACCCAACTTGGGCTTAATCGTACAACCCAACATCGGACGACCGTACTTGTTCAGACGATCGCGCTCAACTTGGATACCATGAGGAGGCCCTTGGAATGTCTTGAGGTAAGCAACAGGAATCCGTAGATCTTCCAACCGCAAAGATTTCAAAGCTTTGAAACCAAATACATTACCAACCAAAGAGGTCAGTAGGTTAGTCACAGAACCTTCCTCGAACAAGTCGAGGGGGTAAGCGATGTAGCAAATGTATTGATTGTCTTCGCCAGGAACGGGTTCGATATCGTAGCAACGTCCCTTGTAGCGATCGAGGTCCGTCAACAAATCAGTCCAAACCGTTGTCCAAGTACCTGTCGATGACTCGGCGGCGACTGCTGCTGCTGCCTCTTCTGGCGGTACGCCGGGTTGAGGAACCATCCGGAACGCGGCTAGGATGTCTGTATCCTTTGGCGTGTAGTCAGGCGTGTAATAAGTCAGCTTGTAGTCCTGGACTCCGGCATTGTACCCAGCTTTGGACTGAGTTTTCGCTTGCGCGTAAGACATAATCTCCCTTCCTGTGAAAATGTGAAATACTTCACCGACGATCGTTATAAGTAACAGATTCTTGTTACCAAGTCACGGATTCTATATCGATCGTAACTTGAGTGTCCGTCAGCCCGAAAGTCTTCCCCAATCTGTATGCCTATGTACTAGACAAAAACTACGTTCTGGGTCCGATCGCGTTCTTCATGAACAAGTTCTTAGGCATCATATCAGGAAGTCGATAAGCTTTACTTGAGAGATTCTGTAGCGATTGATTAATCCTTCTTATGTTTTGTAACACAGCTTAAAGAAAAGCGTAGGAGTAGTCCAACCCCATTAAGGTAAGGCTTCGTGGATTCATGCGCTTGAAGTCAAAGATAACGTTTGAACGATTTCACCTATGGTGCTATGATTAACGACTGTGAGATTTTTTAGGCTCTTCTGAGTAGAGGAAGAATATGGCTAAGCGCCGCAATTTAAAGAGAGAAAAGGCATTGCGCAACTTGGCGTATGCGCGTAAGTTCCGGAAGCGGACGACTAATGGACGATACGGAAATCGTCGTCGTTTTGACGATAATCGTCTCGACGAAACAGAAGGTGAAGCTGGTAAGGGCGGTGCTGAAGAAGGCGCTGCTGCCGAATAAATTTCGGATTCTAGTTTTGATTGATAACTCTGAGAAGGATGCGACATGTTGCATCCTTTTTTTTGTATATTCTTTTTTTGTATATTCTTGTGTATTCTCAAAGAGATTGTTAGATAAATTCTGCCAGATTGTGCGTAGGAGCCAACGTCAGATGAACCCATCGTCTAATCCATCGTCTCGGCAAATGATACTCGATCGATATCAACAGGGGGAGCGAGATTTCTCTGGGGTTGACCTATATCAGGTAGATTTGTCTCGCGTGAAAGTGCCGGGAATTATTCTGAAGGATGCGAATTTAACAGGATGTAATTTTGAAACGAGTGATTTGGGTGGGGCGGATTTATCGGGGGCGAATTTAAGTCAGGCAAATTTGGAATTTACGGATTTGCGGGGGGCGAATTTACAGGGGACAAATTTGCGACGATCGAATTTGCGAGGAGCAACGCTGGATCCTGAAGTTTTAAAGTCGGCAATTTTAACGGGATGTATTTTACCAACCGGAAATATTTTTTCGCCTGGGATGTCTGTAGTTGAGCAACTAACCCAACCGGAAGCGGCCCGATCGGTGTCTGTTATGCCATCGACTCAAGTTATCCCAATCGCCTACAAAGCCAAGGTTCGATCGCAAGATCAGTTTTTTCAAGATTTACCAAGAATTCCGCTGATCAGTTTGGGGGGTGGATTTTTATTATTCGGCTTGCATCTGGCATTGTTAAAGGCTAATTTTTTAACGTATTTGGTGCTGTTGTTGACATTGTGTGGAAGTTGCTATCGGACGCAGATGGCTTGTTTGTTGCCGACATTGGGATTGATCCTCGTGATGGTGAGTGGTGATTTGCCTATCTTTATGCTACTTTTCGGGGTTCTTATTCTTTTTGTTGTTTTGACCTATGTGATTTTTTATGGTTATCGCCTTGGAGAATCGATCGCCTCGGTCGGCTTTGTCGGAGGATTACCTATTGCTATTATGTTTTGCTACAACGTAATGATCGGAACCATTGGGGGCTTTTCATTAACAATTTTATTACCCGCTTTCCTGGCTACCGGGTTGGGAAGTGTTGCGGCGATCGATTTGGAAACAAGGCGATATTCCCGATCGCAGATTGTACAAGTGACACAGATGGTCGGTTCAATCGGACTCGCGATCGGACTCGCGATCGGGCTGCTGGCTCTTCGGATGAATTTAAGTATCTTGACCTAAAAGCAAGCGGAGCTATCTAGAAATACTGAATACTGTCCCAATAGTCATTAGACCTCCTGCGAAAGTATCATGAAATCGTCTGTTCTAAAGATAAACTAAGCTCATAATTGTAAATCCCTGCAATTAAATTTAACCTTAATCCAAATCTCCTTCTCCTGTTTCGATACCTAGAAGAGAGTATTCT
>JAPLHZ010000144.1 GCA_026389365.1 Cyanobacteriota bacterium | reverse complement strand
CGTCTCGGCTAATGGTCAGGAGTGGGGTGCGCTTTTTCAAGAGGTTTGCTACTTTCGTCAGGTATCAATTCTTCGATCCTACAATCTTGCTCAAGACTCAGGCTAGAAATTACACTATTTTTTAAGCCTGAGTAGTTACCAATTTTCTGATAGAACCACTCGATAAACCACGTTATCCTTTGCCTCCATTTCCCCTATCAATACGGCTTCCCAGTACTGGAAATTAATTAAGCTGACGGCCTCTGGGCGCAGTCAAATACAGGAATTACCCGAGGTTCGATCGTTCTTAAGCGAGACCTTTCCGGGATTAGTCGAAATGGCTAACCTATCGATTCAGAGGCAATTAATGGCGATCGCTCGCCCCTCTGGGAAATTGACTACCGTACAAGCCAATATACAAGCCAGGGTCCGGTCCGAGTTGAGTCTTCGCTGCTTTATCTCGAAACAAATTGAGATGACCTGTGTGCAGTTGGAGATGCAGTTTGGGGAATTACATGGAGTGCGACGATCGGAATTATTGCCGTTGGTTTTGGATGATGACGGTCGAGTCTGGCGTGAGATCCCATCGGAAACAGGCTATCGATCGGTGGCTCGGCAAATTTTGGACACGTTTGATCCTGAACGAGCAAGTTTGGCGACCTGGACTATGAGATTGGTCAAGCATCACCGAGAACTCAATACATTTTTGCTGGAATGCGGCGTTTACCTACTCAGTGACTGGGCCATTCTCAACGACACGCTCCCCTCTAAGCTGCGGCGGGTATTGTCAGGGACGCAGCCATTGACAGAACCGGAAATTCAAAAGGCTCTGTCCATACTGGATGCGTACCATTCCGTGTATCGTCGCGATCGGCTGATTGCCCGTGAAGCGGGAGCCAAGGGCCAATGTCCGGAACCCACAGAAGAGCAGCTTAATGAGATGGGACAACGGTTGGGAATCGAGCCATCATCTCGGGTACTGCGGGAATTAAGAAGCATTGCCGATCGATTACGATCGTACCGAATTGCTGTTCGGACTGGAAGAATAAAGACGCTTTCAATTCATGGCAATGGCGATGAAGATTCTCGCGAGATGGACTTGGCGGCTCCCAATCTTGAAGAAAGTGAGAGCGATCGGGCGGCGGAAGATTTTGTGAAACAGTATCGTCATGCTTTTTCGGAAGCCTTAGAAAAAGCAATTCAGAGTGCCATTACCGATCGAGTTCAAACGTTAAAATCTCCCAAAAATCAGAAATATCTAGTGGCGATGCGGCTGTTCCACAAAGATGGGGTATCCATGACGGCGATCGCGGCCAATGTGGGACTCGCGGCTCAATTTCAGGTGACACGGCTATTGAAACTGAAGGAATTGCGAGAATCAGTACGGCACAAAATGATTGCGTTACTGAAGCACTACATAAAAGAGCAAGCCTCGGCCTTTGTGACCTTGGAGCAGCTCGAACGCTTGGATAACAAAATTGAACTGGCTTTGATTGAACAAGTGGATCGCCTGATGGCCGAAGATGCTGCTCAAGCCCAATCGCCGAAAAACTATGGCAAGGGCCGCCGATTTGCCACGGTGCTTTGTCAACAACTCGATCGAGTTACGCTGTAAAATATTGCTCGGAACTTAAAGGTTGACCGGAACTTAGAGCTTGACGGACTTTAAATTCGATCGTGGATCACTACTTCGATTGGCTTTCAGGGTTTCGTAGGCTTCTTTTTCAATTTTACTTAGATCCTTTGGCGGTACGATCGTGAGTTTGACAAATTGATCCGTGCGATCGCCCTTAGTATTTTTCCAACCCTTGCCTCGCAAGCGTAAAGACTGTCCAGACTTGACTCCAGCCGGAACATTAACGGTTACCGAACCATCGGGAGTCGGAACTTCGATTTGGGTACCAAGAACAGCTTCATCCGGTGCGATCGGGACATCGCAGGTTAGATTGTCTCCGTCAAATTGAAAAAATGGGTGCTTTGCGAGTTCAATACGCAAGTACAGATCACCGCGTTGGCTCGTGTATTGCGGGCTGTAGTTGCCTTTGCCTCGGACGCGAATTTTACTACCGATTTTAGCTCCGGCAGGAATTTTAACGGTAATGCTTTCGTTATTGACCGACAAGGGCTTCTGAACCCCATTAAAGGCTTCGGAAAAGGTAAGCGTGATTTTGGCTTCTATATCCAGATTTGCCCCTGCCGATGCGCCGCCGCCATAATTACCAGAATTACGGAAACCACCCCCACCAAAGGGATCGCCGCCCCGTCCACCGCCTGCGCCGCCCCCATTATTCATTCGACCTAGAAGATCGTTAATAAATTCATCAAAGTTGCCATATTTTCCAAATTCGACATCATCAAAGTCACTAGCTCCACGACCGTAGCCGCCACCGGACGGGGAGGGGGCGCCTGCTTTATTCCAATATTGACCATATTGGTCGTATTTTGCCCGCTTATCTTTATCGGAGAGAACTTCGTAGGCTTCGTTGATCTCTTTGAATTTATCTTCAGCCGCTTTGTCACCGGGATTAACGTCGGGATGGTGTTTACGGGCAAGTTGGCGAAATGCTTTTTTAATCTCATCAGCATCGGCTGATTTGGCCACGCCTAAGACGCTGTAATAATCCTTAAATCCCGCAGAAGCCACGATCGTCCTCTCTGTTAGTCTTTGAGTGAATTCTTCAATAAATTCCTGGTACTAATATCATGCCCTAATCGCTGTCACTCGGCGAGGTGAGAATGTCCGAACTGTCAGAAAATTCTTGGAACTCACTGGATAAGAGATTTTTGAGGTTCGCTGTTGCATTACGACGCAGCATGTCCGGCTTGATGCGACGCAGGGCAGAGGCGGGAAATCGACGATCGTAGTCTTCTTGGGAAATAGTGGCGAGTTCGGTAAGCTTCGGGGCGATATTCCATTCGTAGGGCTGAAAATCTGGTAAATGGGTCGGAGTCGCAAAACTGATATTCCAGGGGCAAACGTCTTGGCAAATATCACAGCCCGCTACCCATCCATTTAAGTTTTGGGCGATCGGTTCCGGTATCGTTTCGGCCCGGTTTTCAATGGTGTGGTAAGCGATACAGCGATTGGCATCGACAATATGAGGGGCAACGATCGCAGAGGTCGGGCAGGCATCAATGCAGCGGGTACAGGTCCCACAATGTTGGGTATGAGGCACGTCAGGTTCAAGGTCGAGTGTGGTGAGAATTTCGCCAAGAAAAACCCAGGAACCGAATTCGCGGGTAATGACGTTGCTGTTTTTGGCGACCCATCCCAGGCCCGATCGCTGTGCCCAGAGCTTGTCTTGAATGGGTCCAGTGTCGGCATAGTAGCGCGTTTTGATGGTGGGATCTTGGCTTTCGAGCCAAAGAGAGAAGGCTTTGAGGCGTTTATGCAATATTTTGTGGTAATCGCGGCCCCAACCGTAGCGGGAGATCTTGGCGTGGTTGGCGGTATTGGGACGATCGGGATCGGTGTAGTAGTTGAGGGCGACACAAATGATGGATTTGGCTTCGGGAAGAAGAGTCCGCACATCTTGACGGCGAGGGGCTTGCATCCAATTCATGTCGGCTTGGTAGCCATTTTCTAGCCAGGTTTGAAGTTTTTCCGGGGTTTCGTGATCCCAATCGGACAAACGAGCAAACCCGACTTTATGGAAATCGAGATCGAAGAGTTTTTGTTGAATTTGCGATCGGCTGGGGTTATTCAATGGAGCTGTTCAAGGGTGCTGTGGGAAACTGAGGTTGATTATTACCCAGTATTCTATGAAACTGACGACTCGTGGTCATTACAGTGTTAAAGCATTACTCGATCTCACGTTTCAACCGCACTATGGGCCAGCCTCGGTAAATGCGATCGCCCTACGTCAGGAACTACCTGCGCCGTACTTAGAGAAACTCCTAATTGAAATGCGCAAGGCAGAGTTGGTTCGATCGGTGCGGGGTGCTCAGGGCGGATATCAATTAATGCGATCGCCTGCGAAAATTACGTTAGGCCAAATTTTATCAGCGGTGGGGGAGTCGGTACAGCCGTTGCCCCATCAGATTCGCAGCGAGGACGCAGAAGATTGGGTGACGTTTGCCGTGTGGAATCGACTCCATCAAAAAGTTCAGGCCGCACTCGAAAGTATTACTCTGGAAGATCTGTATTACGATGCGAGAAGCTGGCAAGCGGCGCAAGGAAGTGACGCAAGTTTTATTGTGTAAAATCTAGAATCTAAAATAATTATGTCTGAATCTTCACTCACTGAAATGGCCAAAGCAAAAGTCTCGGTGGCGATCGCTATTCTGTATCAAGACAACAAATTTCTAATGCAATTGCGGGACGATATTCCGACGATTTGGTATCCGGGATATTGGGGCTTTTTTGGTGGCCATATTGAATTGGGTGAAACGCCGGAGATTGCGGTGGTGCGCGAGGTGATGGAAGAGATTAACTATGAGATGCCAATGCCAGAATCTTATATGGTGCGCGAAAGTGATGAGGTGATTCGCTATGTATTTCATGCTCCTTTGACGGTGGGTCTTTCGGAGTTAGTACTTTCAGAAGGTTGGGATTTTGATTTGGTGACGGTGGAGGAGTTGAAGCAAGGCTGTAGGTTCTCCGTCAAAGCAAATCAAGTACGTCCGATCGGGCCTCCCCATGCTGAGATTTTGCTGAAGTTTGCAGCGGAGTATTTTTAGAAGCATCAGAAATCACCCTTACAAAACCCCAAATTTTGACTTTAATATAAGGCGATCGGTAGGATTGTTTCTTTGAGATAATAAATTGTATTTTGATTTGATGATCAACAGTCCGGACAGTTTTTAACGTAGGTAGTGGCGAAGAAAGCTATCCAAAGCTTAAAGTACAGTCATACAAAAAACAGAGACTGTGCAATGGATAGCCTACAGAATATTCTAACGGACGCACTGACCACAGTGGGT
>JAPLHZ010000202.1 GCA_026389365.1 Cyanobacteriota bacterium | reverse complement strand
TTTGATGTGAATCGTCTCTTTCAACGCCTCACTCTCGACCTTAATGGGTATACGCGATTTCCAGCAACCTAAATTCCCTAGGATTGTCAATTGCCTTCAAACCACATCTAGCGTCCTCCACGGGAATTCTGGGAGAACCTTTTGTACGGTGCTAACTAAAGTTTCCCTACTTTTTAGTTAAACAAACGTAACGGTATAAACAATCCTGGACACGAAATATCGCACCAGGATGTTGATTGAATCATTAAGTCGGTGGTGAGGGACTACAGGCTAATCTAGTTAGCTTTAATCTAGTTAGTTAATCCGGCGGATATTTAAACAACACCAGTCGTCTCGTTTCCAGAGCGCCGACACAAACCAGCCATTCTCTTCCAGAACATCCGTCACCGCTTTGGCCTGGTCTAGCAGAACACCGCTTAGGATGCCCCAGGTTTCGGGCTTAGTGAACGGCTCCCACTCGGGAATCAGCTCCACAATCACATGGGCCAAAATATTGCAGACAATGCCCTCGACGGGTTCAGGAATCATGTCCACAATGACTTCGACGCTGCCTTCAGCCACATCCAGCCGCGACGGATCGATACCGTTGAGTTTTATGTTTTCCTGCGTTGCTTTCACCGCCAATGGATCCGTATCAACCGCGTAGGCTTTTCTTGCCCCCAATAGTAATGCGCCCACGGACAAAATCCCCGAACCACAGCCAATGTCGGCGATCGTAGTCAATTCTGGATTTTCGCCTAATCGCATTTCTAGCGCTTCGAGACAAAGTTGCGTGGTGGCATGGTCTCCCGTACCAAAGGCCACTCCGGGTTCTAGCTTAAGAATGGTCCGATCGGTATGTTCTGGCAATGGCAACCAAGCAGGATGAATTAGGAGACGATCGCCCACATTTTGCGGCTTCCAATAGGCTTTCCAGCCGCTGGCCCAATCTTCCTCGTCGATTAACTGCCACTGAATCGACGGCTCCCCAGCTTCAAAACATAAGGCATCTTGTTTGACTTGTAATGCCAAGGCCGACAGATCCAAAACATGAGACGACACTTTCGGGATATAAGCTGCAATGATCGAGGAATTCCCTTCTCGCTGACTGGACATTCCTTTACAGCCAAACATTTCCAGTCGCCAAAACATGGATTCTTCCAGTACAGCGTCACATAAAATCTGGATTTCCCACCAACTGTTTGTCATGAGGAATTGAGAATAAAGAATTGAGAATGAAAAGTTGCAGTTCAATCACGATCGATCGATCGTGATTGAAACAGCGTTTTAAAAGTCTTTGCGTTGATATTAAAACACCTGATCCCCCAAAGTCCCCCTTGATAAGGGGGACTAAGCGTTGAATTCTAAATCCTCATTTTTAAGAGGGACTAAGTATTAAATTCTGGTTCCCCCTTCACAAGGAGGGGGAGCAGGTCGCCAAGCGTCACAACCTTGGACTAATTACAGTGTCACCGTATAGGCATCGCGAATTCCAGCCACTTTCGTAATTTCAACCACGGTATTCTCTGGCAATGGATCATCCATGGTCAACACCATCAGTGCGTCCCCACGAACAATCTTACGCCCCACTTGCATACTTGCAATATTGACATTCAAATCACCCAAGAGGGATCCAATTCGGCCAATAATTCCCGGCATGTCCCGATGCAAGGTAAACAACATGTATTGGCTAGGTGGGACATTGACCGGGAATTCATCAATGCTGATGATCCGCATCTCATGATGCCCCAACAGCGCACCACTGACTGAATGTTCACCCAAAGAACCTTTAGCGGTGAGCATGATGGAGCCAGTGTAGTCCTTAATTGACTCATCACGGGTCTCAATGACGTGAATACCCCGTTCTTTGGCCTCAATGCTGGCGTTCACAAAGTTTACTCGCTCATGTAATGCACTCGATAACAAGCCTTTCAGTGCCGCAATTACGATCGGTTGGCTTTGGTTGGTTGCCAGTTCGCCGCGTAACGAGACTGTTAGAGATTCAATGCGTCCGCCTGCGAGTTGGCTGACCATGTTGCCTAGGGTTTCCGCCAGTTGCAAGTAGGGCTTGAGCGCTTCCAAGACATCGGGACGCAGTCCGGGAATGTTGACAGCACTGCGGGCAGGCTTGTCGAGTAAGACATCGCGAATTTGTTCCGCCACATCGATCGCAACGTTAACTTGTGCTTCTTCGGTGGAGGCTCCTAAGTGGGGGGTAAGAACCAGTTCCTTACCAACGCTCCGCAAGGGCGATTCGCCTAGAGGTTCGCTTTCAAAAACATCTAGTGCAGCCCCAGCAATCCGGCCTTCAGAAACAGCCGCCGCGATCGCCGCTTCATCGATAATTCCACCTCGGGCGCAGTTAATGATTCGCACTGTAGGCTTCATTTTTGCGATCGATTCTGCATTAATCAGATTTGCCGTTTCAGGCGTTTTGGGAATGTGCAACGTAATGTAATCAGAATCCCGCAGCAGCGTCTCCATTTCCACCAGCTTGCAACCAAGTTGGTCAGCCCGTTCTTTCGAGACAAAAGGATCGTAGGCTAGTAGCACCATGCCCATTGCCTTTGCAACGGTGGCTACGTGCGCACCGATTTTCCCAAGGCCCACAACACCCAGCGTCTTTTTATAAACTTCTACGCCCGTATAGCTCTTACGGTCCCATTTGCCCGCTTTCATTGACGCATTCGCCGCCGGGATAAAGCGAGACATGGACATCATCATCGCTAAGGTATGTTCTGCTGCCGCAATGGTGTTGCCTTCAGGGGAATTGACAACGACGATGCCTTTACGAGTGGCGGCAGGAACATCGACATTATCGACCCCGACCCCGGCCCGTCCGATGATTTTGAGTTTTTTGCCAGCTTCGATGACCGATGCGGTTACACGAGTTCCCGATCGAATCATCAGGGCATCATAGTCTCCGATACAGGCCACCAGCGCCTCAGGCGACAGGCTGGTATTGACATCAACGTGTGAGACCTGGGAGAGAATATCAATCCCAACTTGATCGATCGGATCGGAAACAAGAACCTTCATCATGGCCAAAATGGAAAAACGGGTTATGGATCAAGACGCAATAATACGGTATTTAGGCCGGGAGTCTGGCAGAATCCCCAGAAGTTTTTTGGATTGGCCCGCAGGTTCGGGAGTTGAACCTTTCCGGAGTCTATACGAATCAAGCTAAAATCTGAGGCACGCCCCTGTCCCGTTTGCGATTCTGACTGATATGTTGCTCGATGTGTTGGACTGTTTTTCTTCTTATCAAGCGCTCTACGATGATTTGCGTGACCTAGAGCAGCACATTCATCCAGGACAGCCCGCCGAGGTGGTGAGTCTGGCTTTCGCGATCGAGTCCGTAGATCCTTTGGCGTTGTTGCAGTCTTGGGTGGACCCGCTGGATTGTCATTTGTACTTTGAGCGCAGTGGGGCTAAAACGTCGATATTGGCGGTGGGTGCGACTCTACGGTTGACAGTTGATGGCGTGAGTCGGTTTGTCCAAGCGCGGGATTGGGTTAAGCAAGTGACGGCTCGGGTGACGATGCGGGGCGATCGATCGGTGCCGTTTTCGGGCGCACATTTTTTTTGTGGATTTTCATTTTTCGATGAGGCCACATTGGACGATGGATTTGCGGCGGGTTCGGTTTTTTTGCCCGAGTGGCAGATTGGGCGATCGGGCGATCGGACTTCCTTGGTGGTCAATCGGGTGCTGGATGTGGAGTTTTGTGCGGAGACTGAAGCCCGTGAGATTTGGACCCAATTGCAGCGTATTCAATCGACTACCTTCGATCGCCATTCATTAACACTATCTCCAAGCCAATCTCTCCAAGCCTTCACCTCGCCAGATCAATTCAAAACATCCGTTAATCAAGCATTAGTGGCAATCAAATCAAAAAAAATCGAAAAGGTAGTTCTAGCCTTAGCCTATGAAGTAAAAGCTGCGCAAGAATTTAATGTAGTCACATCACTCTACAATCTTCGTCAACTCTACAAAGATTGCTATATCTTTTCCTGCAACAATACATCCGGAGAAACATTTTTAGGGGCGAGTCCAGAACGGTTAGTGACTGTCGATCGGAATCAATTAGAAACCGATGCCTTGGCGGGTTCAGCTCCGCGTGGGGAAACTGAATTGCACGATCGCCATATTGCTCAAACCCTTTTAGGTAGCATCAAAGAAACCCATGAGCATCAATTGGTAATTGATTTTATTACAACGCAATTGGTGGCTTTAGGATTAGAACCCGAAATGTTCCCTGCAACACTATTACAATTGCCTAATATTCAACATTTACATACGCCCATTCGATCGCTCGTCCCCAAAACCGTTCATATTCTCGATGTCGTCGCCGCACTTCACCCCACTCCAGCCGTGGCCGGAGTCCCGCGAGATCTCGCCTGCGACCAAATCCGATCGCTTGAGACCTTCGATCGATCGCGTTATGCGTCTCCTATTGGCTGGATTGATGGTGAGGGCAATGGGGAATTTGCAGTGGGAATCCGATCGGCAATTTTGGCGGGCGATCGGGCTAGACTTTTCGCGGGCGCAGGTATTGTACATGGCTCCAATGCAGAGCATGAATTGGCGGAGGTTCAATTAAAATTGCAGGCATTATTACGGGCGATCGTTTAGTTTAAAAGTGCTAGTTTTCTAATCTTGATCCAAAACGCTGTTGTTATTGATCCTGGACTAGCAGATCAATAAGAATCTATCTCAGTGAGCTTATTTTCTAGGGTCAAGCTCATTACAATTAGCACAAAAATGATTACATCGATCGCTGGCAAATCGGACAAAGAGCATGGATCACCAGTTGACAATCAAGCAACGCAAATCCTGATCCTTTGGCCACTTTTTCGCCGACTTTTTGCATAGTTTCACTTTTAAACTCAATTGTTTTAGTACAGCGAATGCAGACTAAATGATGGTGGCTCTCATCGCTTCTCGGATTCAGTTCATAGTATTTATGATCTTCCGCCAGTTCCAACTCGCGTAAAACACCCATTTGAGACATTAAATGCAAGGTTCGGTACACCGTAGATAGACTCATAGGAGTTTCGTTCTGGGTCAATCTCTGATGCACATCATCAGCACTCAAATGATCGCCCGCTGACGAATTGTGAAAGAGACTCAGAATTAAAATTCGCTGCGGAGTCATGCGCAATCCACGATCGTGAAGCGCCCCTTTAACAACATTAGTCTGATGCGGATTCTCCATCACCATGCCAAATCACTCTTGAGTAGAATATTTAAAAACTGATTGGGAATATCCCGCTCTAACTGCCCTAGTAGCTATTGAAAATTAGAGTACAATAATTGTTGTAGTAATTGCAAATAATTCTCAGGTATCCGATCATTAAAAATTGCGAAAACCTTCCATAGATCAATAGTCCGGACAGTTTTTAAATTGTGAGCTGAAACCCGCATTCTGCCGTTGGAACAAGCATTAGTTAAGAGGCTGGAACCCGCATTCTATCGTTGCCAATCAAAAACTGTCCGGAGTGTTGATAGATAGACTTTGAAGAATTTTAGCTCGAAAAAATCTCGGTTTTTCTATAAAATTTTCTTAAAAAAGATAATTTTTACTTGACATCTTAAGTCAATAAAGTCTACCGTTAGGATCATCAGGACAATTTTCTTGTCAATCCTTCCAGAACGCTCCGCTCCTTCTTACGGCAAGGTGTTTCAATGAGTCAAGCTACGGTCGAACGGGTTCCATTTGGACTAGTCGGTGAATTTTTAGGATTTATTTTAAATAAACAAGACCAACCTCGCGGTCTGAGGCTTATGTGGTTAGGTCAAGAAGTCATAATTAAAGTGGCAAAATATTTGCGCGACGATCGTTATGACGGTTGGATTCCGGGAATGCAGGTTGAGGTTTGGGGCACTCAGCAATTTTCCAAAAAGAAGACCCGGATGAAATTCAATGCTCATCGCCTGTCGTTGCGATCGTCCATTCCCCAAGTTGTTCCGTTCCGTGAACCGATCGTCACCATTGCCTCGAATCCAAAACCCGCCATTACTAAACCCGCCATTATTAAAGTGTGCGGAAAACCTGACTGTATGAAGCAAGGCGGTAAAGCATTGTGCAAAACGCTGGATAAAGCTCTAAGCAGCGGGGAATGGGATCCATCCATCCAAGTTCAATTCACAGGATGTATGGGGAAATGTAGTCAAGGGCCAAATTTGGTCGTTATGCCCGACAAAAAACGCTATAGCAATGTGACGGCTCAAGACATTCCGAAAGTACTTAGTCAACACTTTAGCGCCAATCAAAGAGCTTAATCTAAATAAAACAGCACGATCTGAGTATTTTTTTACTACAGGCGATCGTATTAAGGCTGTTACTTCAAACCGATCGTAACTAAATCCTCACGTAGAAGCATGGTAGGGTGTCTCATTCCCCGTGTTGTATAGTCCAAGAGTTAATTCTAGAAGGCTCGGCCAATCTATACACATCATCATTAATGACAAAAAACTTGACTCTATGAAAGAACTGAAGCTCGAAAAGGCAACCCCGCTCCTAACCTCCATTATGGAATACGAGCTTGCTGGAGTCGTCCGATACACCCATTATGCGCTCATGGTCACAGGGCCAAACCGAATCCCCATTGTTCAATTTCTAAAGACCAAGCGACTGAATCACTACTTCATGCGCAACAAGCTGGTGAAATTCTGACTGGATTGGGCGGACATCCTAGTTTGAAAATTGCCTCAATTGAAGAAAGCCACAAACATTCAATTTATGACATTCTTGTTGAAAGCAGCACTCATGAAGCGGCAGCCCTAGACTTATACAAACAGTTTTTAGATGTGGTCAAAGATCGCAGTATTTACCTAGAAGAATATGCTCGTGGAATGATTAGTCAAGAAGAATTACACAGTATGGAATTGCGGAAAATGCTCCGAGATTTTAAACCTAGAGATCAAAATTAGTCGTTATGTAGATTCAGCCAATCAACTTGGAGCCGATCGGAACATCATCCTTCGATCGGTTATTTTTAGCCTTTTTAGGGCATGGCCGTCCAGAAACGTAATGTCACCCAATATCACTTCATGTGACTTTGAGAAGATTCATTCGGCTCATACCTTCATCTGGTAGAATCCACTAGGTTTTTAGCATTATCAGCCAATGGCATCAACGCGGGTACGAATTGCGGTCGACGCGATGGGTGGCGACCATGCCCCAGCAGAAATTGTGGCAGGCGCATTGAGAGCACAAGATGAACTCAATGTAGATATATTATTAGTGGGAGATCCGCAAGCGCTCCAAGCCTGCTTGATGGACCACGGTGGCGATCGGAAACCCCAAATCGTGGCGGCAGATAGCGTCATTGAAATGGACGAAGAACCCGGTCGGGCTTTACGTCGCAAGCCGAACGCCTCCATCAACGTGTCTATGAATTTAGTCAAGTCAGGACAGGCCGATGCTGTGTTTTCTGCCGGACACTCTGGGGCTGCAATGGCCGCCGCACTGTTACGACTGGGGCGGTTGAAAGGAATCGATCGGCCAGCGATCGGGGCCGTACTGCCGACCATGATTCCAGGTAAATCTGTACTGGTCCTAGATGTCGGGGCGAATGTTGATTGTCGGCCCAAGTACCTAGAGCAATTTGCCCTCATGGGAACTATTTACGCGCAATACGTCTTGGGCAATCCCGCACCGCGTGTGGGCCTGTTGAATATTGGCGAAGAAGACTCTAAAGGCAATGAACTCGCATTAGCGGCCAATCAACTTCTAAGAGCCAACCCCAACATCCCGTTTGCGGGTAATGCCGAGGGCCGCGATGTGCTGTCTGGTCAATTTGATGTTGTGGTGTGTGATGGCTTTGTTGGCAATGTCTTGCTTAAATTTGCAGAAGCAGTCGGCGACATTTTACTTCAAATTCTCAAGGAAGAATTGCCCCGAGGGAAGCGTGGTAAGCTGGGGACCGTCGTTCTACGGCATAACTTAAAACGTATCAAGAACCGCATTGATCATGCTGAACATGGGGGTGGTCTGCTGCTTGGTGTGGCGGGAATTTGCATTATTGGCCATGGTAGCTCGAAGGCGGGAACCGTGTTCAGTGGAATTAGACTCGCCAAAGAAGCCGTAGATAATCGCGTTTTAGAACGGATTCAATCTAGTTATAGTGCTGCGACGGCCTCGGCATTGGATCTGGTAACCAGTTCGGAAGCTAGTGCTGAAATTAGTACAGTATCCGAACATTAATGCAGGATTCCGCGATCGTATACTCGTGTCGGCTTCACAGTCATTTTACCGATTGTTCGTTTCGTCAATGTTTGTCTATTTAACGTTTGTGTATTTAATGTCTGTCTAGTTAACAAAGGAGAGCCGCATCTTGGAACGGGTTGGACTTGCCATTACTGGATGCGGTGCTGCATCCCCCACGCAATCAGTCTCAAACGATGAATTGAGTGATTTTGTCGAGACCTCTGACGAATGGATCGCCAGTCGAACGGGGATTCGCAGCCGTCGATTGGCCATGCCGGGAGATTCCCTTGCGTCCTTGGGTGCAGCGGCAGCATTGCAGGCTTTGGAAATGGCGGGGCTGGATGCTGAAGACGTAGATTTGATTCTGTTGGCAACGTCTACGCCGGATGATTTGTTCGGGACGGCGGGAGTTATTCAGGCATCGATCGGGGCCAAGCAGGCGATCGCGTTTGATCTAACCGCTGCTTGTTCCGGGTTTGTGTTTGGATTAGTGACCGCTGCGCAATATATCCGCACGGGCACCTTTAAAAATATTGTTTTAATTGGCGGGGACATTTTATCGCGTTGGGTCAATTGGGACGATCGGCGCACCTGTGTTTTATTTGGTGACGGGGCCGGGGCTGTTGTGATTCAAGCTCACACCGTCGATGGCCTTTTAGGATTTCAGCTTCGCAGCGATGGCAGCCAGAATGCTTGCCTCAATTTAAAAATCATCGAAGACTCCCAGGAAATGTCCGAAGATGTCGTCGTGATCAAGGGCGGATTTAGTCCTATCACGATGAACGGCCAAGAAGTCTATAAGTTTGCGGTGCGAAAAGTACCAGAAATCATTGAAAAGTCACTCTTTCAGGCAAGCTTAACAGCATCCGATGTGGATTGGCTCCTGTTGCATCAAGCCAATCAACGGATCCTTGATGCCGTCGCCACTCGTCTGAAAATTGCCCCTGAAAAAGTTGTTAGCAATTTAGCCACTTACGGTAACACCTCGGCTGCCTCCATTCCGATCGCCCTCAATGAAGCCGTGCGCGATGGCAGGATTCAGCCCGGTCATATTCTGGCACTTGCAGGCTTTGGCGCAGGCTTAACTTGGTCTCCCGATCGGCCTCCGAAAAGTAGTCCTACATTCAATTTTGCGATTGGGGTTGTCACGATGAAAGATCCTCGGCAGGCGATCGTACAGAATTTCGCCAAAAGTATAGCAGATGAGGTGTGCGATCGTTGGTGCGGGGATCGCTCTGACAAGTCACCATTATTTCTCTCCCCAAATCCGATTAAGTACAGTTTGAATCTTTTTCTCAAATCTCTCGATTAGTTCACGATTAGCGTTAACAAGAGCTTGCTCAGCTTGGATTTCAGCAACTATTGCTTTTTGAATTTCAATCGGTGGGACTGGAATAGAGAAGTCTCGCAATGTGGTTAATGAAACTGTCTTTTGGGCGACTCCTGTTGCAGCAGCATCTGCTTGATTGAGAATAAAGCTAGAACTGAGTAGATAGTATAAATAACGGGTGTTGATTTTTGCAGATGGTCTAATTAAGCCGATGTGTCTTTGAAAGCAAAATTTGATTTCAGATTCGATCAAAACAGGAATACCGTAAGAACCTGTTACGGTGTAGAGAATATCGTCTTTATGTGGCTTTCGGTGTGGTTTCAAAGCTTCATAATATTCTTCGGGAACGAAAAATGTTTTTGAAAAATCAATTTGATTATTTTTGTTGATATTTGAGATTGTTATAAAAGGGATTCCGTTTTCTGCTTTGGGTGGTGGCATATGATCACCGTCACTAATGCTTTCGGTTACATCGGATAACTTCACTATTTCCCAATCAGGAGAGATCGCTATATGAGGTCGATAATTATCAATGACTGCACGAGCGCCGTTGATGACTTTTTGGTAGCCCTCGATTTCGGTGACTATTTCTTTTTGGATAGCGATCGGGGGGAAGGGGATCTGGATACTTTTTAAGATTGGAATATTAAGACCACTGCGCTCATTATCTCCAGTCAACGCCCGAATTTCGGAGTACATTGAGCGAAGTATCCAAAAAATAAACTCTGATGTAGCTTTTTGTGGTTGTAACGGTGTGATAGCAACAAGTGATTGATTACAAGTAGCTCCTTGCATTCTAAGCAATGCAACCGTTCCACGAGTTTTTCCTTGTCCATTAAGTGCAATCAATACACTATCCTTGGGTAGAATTCTGGCGTTTGAGTTTTCTATAGCTGTATTAGTAATCCGCTTATAGCAGTCAAAGATCTCAAATTTGTGTATATCCCCTGATACTAACCAAGGAATAGTACCGTTTTCATAATATTCTGACACTGTGGAAGTTGGTGTCCCACCAGTCATAAATGAACAAATTTCTCCAAGAGAAATAAGTGACCATTTTGTATTTAAGACCTTACTTTGCTGGTTATACCTCTCCCCACTCAAATTATAATCACCATTAGCCGCAATCCTAGACTTCGGCACAATCAAAACCCGATCATCCTCACTCGTAATTAACTCCTCTCCATTCGTAATTCGTAATTCGTAATTCGTAATTTGCTCCAACACAAAAGGCAAATCATCCCCCTCAACCGCCCGCCTTTGAGCGCCCAAACCAAACCCATCATTCTCTACTTTAAAAAACGCAATCTTATCTGTCTTCTTCGCCAAAGACTTATCCAAAATCAAAATCGAAGTCTTCACCCCAGAATAAGGATTAAAAACCCCAGCAGGAAGCGAAATCACCGCCACTAGAGAGTTCTCAACCAACATCTTACGCAAATCCTTATAAGCAGTCTGACTCTGAAAAATAATCCCCTCAGGCACAATAATCCCCGCCCTACCCCTTGGCGAAAGATGTTCCGCCATATAGTCCACAAACAGAACCTCACTCCGCTTTGCCTGAATCGAAAACCGCTTATGGGGCTTAATCCCACCCTTCGGCGACATAAACGGCGGATTCGCAAGGATCACATCCGCAAACTCATTCCACTTATCCTCAGAAGTCAAAGTATCGTACTCAGCAATTTGCGGACTCTTAAACCCATGCAAATAGAGATTTACCAACGACAACCGCACCATATCAGGCGAAATATCATAACCCTTAAAATTAGTCGCCATCAGCCCCTTCTCATCAGGCGTAAGCGTACTATTCCCCTGAGCATCCAGATTAGACCGCAAAATATGCTTATACGCCGAAATCAAAAAACCCGCCGTACCACAGGCAGGATCGAGAATTACCTCACCCTTTTGCGGACGCAAAACCTCTACCATAAAATCGATAATATGGCGCGGCGTGCGGAACTGTCCCGCATCCCCCTGCGACCCCAACACCGACAGCAAATACTCAAACGCATCCCCCAACCTTTCCGAATGATCGTAGGTAAACCCATCAATCACCTTCAAAAAACTCTTCAACGTCTCAGGATCGCGATAAGGCAAATACGCATTCTTAAAAATATCTCGAAACAACGCAGGAATCCCCGCATTCTGCGGCATCGTGCTAATCCCCTCACTGTAAAGGCTCAGCAACTCATGACCGCCCACCGTCGGACTCATCAACCGTCCCCAACCAAACTTCGCAAACTCACCCGCAAAAAAACTGCGATCGCCCCCCAACTCCTCCACCTCCGCATCCATATCATCCATGAACTTATAGATGAGTGCAATGGTGATCTGTTCCACCTGTGACTTCGGATCAGGAACCTTCCCCACCAAAATGTCACGAGCAGTATCGATGCGGCGTTTTGTTTCAGAATCAAGCATTTTAAATTAATTACGGACTTAGGAAATTACCACAAGTTATCTATAGCAGAAAACCTGTAGGGGTTTAGCATTTGCGCCCCAATCCTCAAACATATCACAAAAAAATCATTCCGCAAATGCTAAACCCTCTTCGCTTTCATCGATAAATTTTCCCTGCGATTTGAGGTTTTGGGCAAAGCATTCCCAATTTAAACAAATCTAAAAATTGATAAATCTCTGCGGGAATGCTTTGCCCCTACATAAAAAAACAAATTCCTAATTCGTAATTGATAATTCGTAATTAATCATAATGCGTCCACATCCGAATCACCTTGACAACGCGATCGCTATCTAAAACCTGATAAACCAAGCGATGCTGAATATTAATCCTGCGAGAATAAGCACCAGCCAAATCACCAACTAACTTCTCATAACTTGGAGGAGTTTGGTAAGGATTCTCTTTGAGAATATCTAGCAACTTATCAGTCTTAGCTTTCAACCCCGCCGACAATAATTTTTGTGCGTCTTTCTGAGCTTGTTTTGTATATACAATTCTCCAACTCACCAGTCCAAATCCTCATCACAATCAGCGATCGCGGTAGCCAATCCTGCTTGAATCGATTCCCGCATATTTGGTATTGACAACAAATAAAGCGTCTCCTGAATCCCCTTCCAATCTTCCTCCGACAACAAAACCGCATTACCACGCTTCGCCGTAATCAAAATCGGCTCATGGGACTGATTAGCCTCATCAATCAGACGATAGAAATTAGCCCTAGCCTCGCTAGCCGTAAAAGTTGACATTTTGAATTAAATTGAAAATATATTCAATTGTAATCGTACGTTATCCAGTACGTCAATAATCAATTACGAATTAATAAATTACGAATTACGATTGAACAGCAAAAAACACAACGTAAGGGCAATTCATGAATTGCCCTTACGTTGCAATATAAGTTTTAAGTCATTTTTGCGTAAGTTCTATAATTCGTAATTCAAACAGCAAACCTCTCCAAAGCCACAAACTCCCTCACATACTCAGGAATCAAATTACGATACGACTTTGGCACAGCCTTAAAACTATCAAGCGATAAAAACGCATTTGTCGCTAACTCAGCATAATTTTTTGCCTCAATGATTTTCCGAATCTGATCGTTAGTTACATAGGCTTTAAAGTAACTCTTAATCGCAGGAATTGATTCATCAGGCTGATAATTCGCCACAAACTTCTCAAACTCCTCCTCCAATAACTCATCCTTCAACTTAAATCTCGGAATCAGCCCAAAAATCTTTTCCAAAATCTCGCGCAACTCCAACCGCCGATCCACCGCCGCCGCCTTACGCAACTTTTCCAACGTATAAGACTGCTCAGAATCATCAAAAAACTTGCTATTTACATAAGCGATCGCCTTTTCCCAATGCCCGACCTCAATCGCCGCCGCCAATTCTTGATCATTGCGAATCACCTCCTCAAAACGTTCAAAATATAAGCGATCGATCTTCATCCCACCATAAGCGATCGTCTCTTCCTTCAGACTCGTGATAATATCTGCACCAAGATGCTCATAGCTATTAATAACCCTAATTCCACCCCCTGTACTGCCATCACCGCCACCATTCTCATTTTTCGGCTTAGGCAAAGCCAACACCTCATCATACTTAAAATCTTTCTCAAAATATTCATAGTTGGCGAAGAAATCAAACAGCTTATAAGCAGTCTTCTCTGGCTCCCGAATACTGCCCTTGAGATCCTGATCATGCAAATCAATCAAAAAATTATGCCTACGAGTCCCCCGCCCCTTAATTTGAATAAAATCTGTCGGCGAAAAAATCGGACGAAATAACCCCAAATTCAACAAATCAGGGCAATCATAACCCGTTGTCATCATCCCCACCGTGACACATACCCGCGCCTTGCTAGTCCGATAAGTTTCCAAAAAATTCGCCGTACCGCGTAAATTGTTATTCGTAAAATTACTCGTAAACTGTTGAGCATCCGTAATTTGTGATGTCACCTGTACCGCAAAGTCCGATTGATATCGATTAGGAAATATCCGATCCGCCATCTCATTCAAAATTTGGGTCAATGTGGTCGCATGAGGCTGACTCACCGCAAAAATAATTGACTTCCCAATCTCGCCACTAATCGGATCGCGCAAAGCCCTCTCTAAAAAAGTCTTACAAAAAAGCTGATTTGTCGCAGGTGAAAAAAAGCGCTTCTCAAATTGCCGAATTTTAAAACTCTCTTCCGTCTTTTCGCCTTCTTCATCCGTAAACTCCACCACAAAGCCATCCTTAGACAAAAGCTCAGTCGTTACATCAGTTCGCCCATCCACCACCGTCGGCTGAATCAAAAAGCCATCCTTAACCCCATCATTCAAACCATAGCTAAAAGTCGGAATCCCATCCTCACAGCCAAAAGTACGATAGGTATCCAGCATAATCCGCCGTTCAGATTCTCGAGGATCTTTAGTCGTGGGCTTGGCTCGATCAAACTGTTTCAGATAATCCTTTGGTGTCGCCGTCAGTCCCAATTTGTAGCCAATAAAATATTCAAATACCGCCCTTGCATTCCCACCAATCGAGCGATGCGCCTCATCCGAAATCACCAAATCAAAATCCGTCGGCGAAAAGTGATCGAGATATTTATTACCCGTCAGGAATGACTGCACCGTAGTCACCACAATATCCGCCGATCGCCAATCATTACGATTTTCCTTATAAATCGCCGTCTTATAGTCATTTTTAAGCAATAGATCAAAAGCTTTCTTAGCTTGCTCCTCTAACTCAATGCGATCGACCAAAAACAACACCCGCCGCGCATTTCCCGTCCGCAAAAACAACTTGATCACCGCCGCCGAAGTCAGCGTCTTTCCCGTCCCAGTCGCCATCTGAAACAAAAAGCGCTCTTTCCCAGCCTTCACCGCACCTTGTAAAGCAGCGATCGCCTGTTTTTGATAACCCCTCAAAAAGCGCAATTTATTCTTCTCAATAAAACTCGCTCTTTCCAGTTCATTCTTCCATCCTGCATCATTTTTGTAATTAGGATATTGTGTCAACACCACATAATCATCATCAATCACCTCATCGACAAGACGTTGCGGATCACCAATCACCTTTTGATACCCCATCACCGATTGAGGCGTAGGGAATTTAGAAATATCATAGGGATTCCCCTGTTCCAAATCCCAAAAATAATGCTTATTGCCATTGGATAGAATCACGAAACGGCATTTTTGAGACTTTGCATAATCTCGCGCCTGTTCTTTCCCCACAAGCGGATCAAGATCCCCCGCCTTTGCCTCCAAGACAATAAACGGAGAACCCTTTTCATTTAGCAATAAAAAATCAATAAAGCCCTTGCTTGTCTTCTCAAAATCCTCCCCAAATTCATCCAAATCCAAAGATGTAATCTGAGTCCCCGCCTCAAGAACGATATTCGCAGGCTGTCCCCCTTCCGCAAAAAAACGCCAGCCCGATGACTCAAGCAACTTATTAATCTTGATTCGGGCTGTAGCCTCATTGTCTGTCATTGAAACCACCAGTATCAAACTTGAACACAGATTAATTTTTCTGCGTTATTTGATTATAAAACAATTTGCGATCGCAGTCCCATTCGAGGCTTTGTAATAGACCACAGGCGCGATCGCGGATCTGCCCAAGCCGATCCTGTTGGTGATTGACCAGTTTGAGGAGGTGTTTACGGTATGTTCGCAGGTTTCTGAGCGGCGCAAATTTATTCAGATGTTGGTGGATGTTGCCCAAACGCAAACTGCGGATTTTGTGGTTGTAGCGACGATGCGAATTGATTTCTTAGTGGATTGTACCTATGCCAATCTGGATGCGATCGTTAATGAGCAGATGGTGGTGATTTCGGGGATGAACGATCAGGAGTTGCGAGATGTTATTGCTAAGCCATTAGCCCCGATGGCAAGCAGATTGTCTCTGGCAGTGCTGACAAGACCATTCGCCTGTGGTGCGGCGGTGATTGGCAAGACTGGCTAGAGATATGTTGCAATTGATTGCGCTATCATTCAGTATTCAAAAATCCCGCCGATGACCTTGCGCGAGAAGCCTGCGAGGTATGCCGCAAGTACGTTTGGGACAAGGAAAAAGTAGAAAGGTAAAAGGAAAAAAGAGGGAGTTTATATTTTGGTTGGTTGGGCGATGGATTAGGCGATCGCCTACAATAACTCTAAGCATCAAACTGTAAATTTTAATAAATCAGTGCTATGACTAACAAGCAATCCGAAAGTTTTAGATTTAACTCTTCCGTATTCAGCGTTGTTAACTTAAATAGTGAAGACACAGAAGATAAAACTTACTGGCTCCAAAAAAGTCCTCGCGATCGCTTAATTGCATTGGAATATCTACGTCAAGTAATGTATGGCTATGATCCAAATACCACCCGACTTCAAAGAGTTTTTGAGATTGCTGAAATCCGTAATTTTCTCACCCCATAATTCGTAATTTGAATATATGAAAACCATACCTGTAGATAGACTCACTACCAACTTTATCAACCTACTAGAAGAAATCGCCACCACAGGCGACCCCATCGAACTTGATTGGCAAGGCAAACGCCTCCAAATACTCCCAATACAGAAAAAAGCAAACTTGACAATCTTATACCTCACCCAGAAGTATATATTGGCGATCCTGACGATCTTGTAAATATCTCTTGGGAGCATGAAATAAACCTTGATTTACCTTGACACCCCAGGGCTATTTCATTCTGAATAGAAGTTTAAGTGTGTTAAGACTAAAGCTAGCCAGTCGCTGAGCTTGAGCCATATTTTCAAACCCAAGATCACGATATAAATTGAGGGAAACATTCCGCGCAATGGCCCAAATTTG
>JAPLHZ010000107.1 GCA_026389365.1 Cyanobacteriota bacterium | reverse complement strand
GGCAAGGTCTTACGGGGGTCTTATGAAGCCATCAGTGACGATGAGACGGTGAATTCCCATCCTGCAATCATGCTGGTCAGTGCGTATATCGTCGAACGGGGATTGATTATGGACCCCTACGAAGTTCCCTCTAAAACCAAGAAGAATTGAGAATGTTCTAACTCTTCATTCTTCAGGAAATCTGGGCGGCAGCTTTGCTTAATGTTTCCGCATCGATTTGAACTTGAATATTTTCCACATCAGTGCGTTTGCTATCTAACGATCGAACCGCCGCGCCCACATACAGAGGCTGAGTCAGGCCGGGTTCCGTATGCACCAGCACCCGCGCTCGAACCGTAATCATGCCATCTGCTGACGATCGGCCCGGAGAGGATAGATCGATCGCAGCCTGTTTGAGGGTTGCTTCGAGCTGTTCCGGTGTCATTTTTGGATTCACCGTAATGACAAGTTGTCCAGCAGACCGATCGTAAACTCGCACAAATGCTTGAGCATTGGGGATCATCGGACGTTGATACAACGCCAAGCTCAACCCCAACGCCCCCCCTGCCAACACACCCGTAAAGCTCGTCACACCCACCATTCGGTATCGAAAGCCCCACTTCGCAATGAACGCAATCGTCGTAACAGCGCCAAATATCACCATTGCGATCGCAAGCCCTTGAGCCACCAAAACCAACTGTTCTGTTGAAAACATGACGACAAACTGCCAACTTAAAAAACGTCTAGAAGCACCCATTCAGCCATAAGCCGATCGCCACTCCCGGTTTTTATAGTACCGCACCCCACCCCTCCCACGAAAAACAACCGCGCCCTCTAGATAAACTCTAGAAAAAAGAGTGGCGCGGTTGAAACAGAATCTATTCAGAGTGATTTAAAGAAGAAATAGTCTGACCCACAAAAGCCCCCAGGGTCAGACAATGTACCTGTAAGGACGCTGAATTATCAAAGCTTTTGGTTAGACGTTGCTATGGTTGCCCCCTACCGCTGTCTAAAACTTCAACTGCGTTCCTCAGATTCATCTTCTATTCTCTAGAAAACCATCGCCAATCCCCTCACCAGATGTACCCAGATTTATGAAGATTATCTAACCTTTAATTCAGTAAATTCAGGAATATTACTGAGATATTACTGCGACTATTATTGGGCGATTGCACGAACTCACCCCGTAACCCTAAAATCCCGATCGTCCAACCCCAGTTTCCTCCTTACCGTACGCCTGCCACGCCAAATCCACTAGCCCATTCACCAGCGCCGCCGCCACCACTGCACTCCCCTTGCGTCCCTCCGTCCGAATATTAGGCACGAGAGAATCCTGAAGCCTCTGCTTTGCGACATCCGCATCAATAAAGCCAGCCGGAGTCCCAATCACCAGTGCAGGTCTAATTTCTTCGGCTTCAATCATCTGGGCCAATCGCACCAGTGCTGTTTGGGACTCACCAATCACAAAAATACCCTCGGGATATCGACGCGCTAAGGTTTCCAGGCCCCAAGCCGTCGCACTTTTTTCTTTTTGAGGGCGAGTTAAGGTTTCCATCCCGCAATAGATAGGATTCGCAAAGGTCGCCTGGATTTGGCGCGAAATACCCACTTGCACCATGGGCACATCTACAATAATCGTCGTCCGGGCTGCCAATGCCGCCGCACCCGACTGAAGAGCCGTGTCCGACATGCGGATTAACGTCTTATAATCAAAATCTGCCGTCGCATAAATAACCCGACGAACCAGTTCATACTCCGCCGGGGTAAGACTATGCGGTCCAACCTCACGATCGATAATAGACAGACTTTGAGCGTCTGAGATGTGCCACTCCATACCTGCGATGCTCACTCTATGTAGTTAGGCTAGTAATAGCTGAGATAGTAAAATCTATAATCTATCCTAGCTATTCTATATCGTTCCCAATTTGCCTGTCCTAATAAGCCTTCAATAACAATTTGCGCCATGAGCTATCAACTCCTCTCCATCCAAAAAATCGACACAGACCCGACGGTTCCATTTCCTTGTTACTTTGTAATGAGTACCGCGCCCATTAATATTGAAGACTCGAATAATGCATTTTTGGGAGCCGCTTCAGATGAGGACTCCAATGCAGCCCTAGCGGAAATGACCGCCTATCTCAAGCAACACCATGAAGATGCGGAACTATTGGTGATGGTTCATGGCTACAATACTGGCCGGGAGAATGTCTACAACTGGTACCGAGATGCCGCCAGAGACATTACACGACGCTATACCCAATTACCGAAGGGATTGGTTTTAATTGGCTATCGTTGGTCGTCGGAACAAATGAATGGTGACGAGTCTGGAGATGTGAAATCTAAGCGGAAATCGGCTCGTCAATCCTTGCCGAAGATCATGAACTACGCCTATCAGCTATCTTCGATAGGTGCGATCGCAGGCTTTGTTGGTAGCTTTATTGGCTATGGATTGCTGGTGGCAAAGGGCGTGAGTTCGTTGGCGGTATTGATGATTTTTTCGGGACTATTTACAGTTGCAATGGTTCTTTTTGCGCCGATCGTAACGATTTTTATACTGCGGATATCGAACTATTTTCGCGATACGTTTCGAGCGAATCAGTACGGGGGCTCTGATCTGGTTGAACTGATTCGGCGGCTTGATGATGGCTTAGTGGAGCAGGTGGAGAGTCCCGATCGCACAGCCCGCGAAAAATATTGGGAAAACCAGCGAATTCGGCTGTCGTTTGTCGGTCATAGTATGGGTGCGTTTGTGGTCACAACTGCGGTGCGGGTGTTGTCGGATGTGTTCGATCGGACCTCTATTGGTTGGCTGGGCGGAGGGTCTGTTGGTAAAAAACTTCCATCCTCGAAGATAGGGAATGTATTTTCGTTGGGTCGGTTGGTGCTGGTGGCTCCTGATATTTCATCAGAGGCTATTATTTCGGGACGGGCAAATTTCCTACGATCGTCCCTGCGGCGATTTGAGGAAGCTTATTTGTTTTGTAATGAAGGCGATATGGCGCTGCGTCTGGCTTCGACAACGGCGAATTATTTTAGTTTTCCAGCCAAAACGCGAGACGGCGGCTATCGGTTGGGGAATGTGACGGTGCGCGAGGCCAGTGCGGTACGAAAAATTGAGACAGCGGGGATTATAAATCTGCTGCCAAATGGGGAGTTGGTTAAGGAGAATGTACGGGCATTTTTGAGCTATTTATATATTCGTCGGTCCAGATCTTTGCTCGATCGTCAGGTTGAGATTGGACTAAATGAGGGAACCCGATCGATCGCGGAACTTTTCACCTATTTCGACTGCACGAATTATTATGAATTTGTACCCAATCCTCAGACAAAAATTCTAGAACGCAAAGGCATTCTCACCCGCGCCATCAATAAAACCAGTTTAGAGCTAGTCGATTACACGCTGCTTTGCAAAGATTTTATTCAGGGGAAATGCGATCCCCACGGCGGTTATATTTTTTCAGGCGATGCAGATTTTACGAAGCGGGCAATTTATGGGTTGGCCTGTTTAGGCTGGGCTGGATTTTTAGAAACACTGCAAGCAGAGCCGGACTATGACAAGTATGTGCAACAAGCTCAGCAAGACCGATCGATCGATTTGAATCCCCAGCAACAACAAGAGTTAGCGCGGCTGTTTGCGTTGGATGCGCTGTGTAATAGCAAAGGAGTTCAGGTGTTGATGTCGCCGGAACGGTATCAGGTAAATGTTTTAGATCAGGAATTCGATCGATCGGCCTATTGATTCACGCCTATTGATTTGGCAGCAATTCTAAGTATCCTCGTTACGACAGGGGTAATGTTATGACTATTTAAAAGATTTTGTCTCTTAGCTATGATTTAAGCCAACAAATCAGAAGTTCTGGGAAATAGGATATGTGTGAAGAATCCCGGCATTAAGTTGTTCTTGATGCATCATTAGAGGCTTTAAAATCGTACTGATTAGGGTGCTGATTTTAGGTAAAGGATAGTCCGATCGATCGGCCCTAACTTGCCCACATTATTAGAATAGTTAGAAGATTAACAGATGATTGAAATTTTTGAAGCAGATCTTAATTTACCCACTCATGCAAAGGCTATGGTCCAATTAATGGATGCCTATGCGATCGACCCAATGGGTGGTGGTCAAGGTCTGTCCAACTACGTTAAGGAAAATCTCCCCCCAGAGCTTGCAAAGAGAAAATCGGCTCACGTCATTCTCGCATTTCTCGATTCCGAACCCGCAGGACTTGTTGTTTGCTTAGAAGGATTCTCGACATTTGCGTGCAAGCCATTACTGAACATCCACGATGTCATCGTAGCTTCACACTACCGAGGAAGAGGCTTGTCCAAACTGCTGCTAAAGAAGGCGGAAGCGATCGCACTAGATTTGGGCTGCTGTAAACTCACATTAGAGGTACTGGAAGGAAACCACATTGCCCAGTCCGCATACAAAGCGTTTGGATTCAGTGGCTATGAGCTAAATCCCCAGATGGGCAAGGCGTTATTCTGGGAGAAGAAATTATCAGAGGTTCCAATAGAACGAAACGTCTAAGCAATGGCGAGATTGATGTTGAGCTTGCGTGACATTGAAAAATCAAGTTCAAAAAATAATTTTATTTTGAGGAGCTTGCGTTAAAACGGATGGAGTTACTTCTGCATGAGGTGACTTTGAAATGCTCTCTTGTCCTTCCTGCATCTAAAAACTATGACGATCGCAACCGAACTCGCTCCAAAAATCACCCAACCGCCTGTTTACAACGTTCCTAAAGAAGTCTTAGTCGGTAAATCCGTTGTCTTGACCGGAAGCTACGATGTGAGTCGCATTACCGCTGTGAGCTTGAGCGCTGAGGATAAAGTCCCGTTGCCTGTGACCTTAAATAGTGGGACATGGACAGTCACGATGGCAAAAGGCTTTTCAACGGCTGGAGCAAGGTGGTTGAGGCTACGGGGAACCGATCGTTCTGGTCAGGAAGTCGAGAACAAAGTCTTTTACCTCACGGTGAGCCAAGATCCATTGACCGTTGGCCAAAACTTGGTCCTAAAGGTATTAAGCGATACGTTCTTTAAAGTAACGCCGCAGGATTCTACGCAACTTAATGACCAACAAAAAGTATTTGTTAAAGCAGGCCAAACGTTCCGGGTCAACCGCTATGGATTGCTCGATTCCCATCTCAAACTTGAACTAGCGGATCCGATCGGTTCTGTCGGCACATTTGGCTACTTTTATGAGGGGGCCGTTCAACTGAGCAAAGGCGTTCAGGTCTTCCGGTTCAACATTCACGAAGTTGCAAATACTCCAGCCGATGGCGCACAGCTTTTAGTTAATACCACTACATTTCTGAAAAAGCGTCTCGTCGATTCCAGTGCGCTGGCGGCTAATGAGAAGACTCAACTGATGCAGGGCCAGACCTTAAAAATTACGGGCTATGCCTGCATTGGCGGTCATTTTCGAGTAACGTTGGCAGAACCGATCGCAGGATTTGGGGATTCAGGATTTATTTATTGGCGGCATATTCAGTTAGCTAGATCGGGTAAAGAGATTCCATTTGATCCTGATGCGCTGACGGTGACAGTATTGCAAGATACCGTGATTAAAAAACGTCCCATAGATTCAAGTGCGCTGCCAGCGGGCGATCGGGCTAGTCTTTCAAAAGGAAAAATCCTAGGCGTATCGAGTTACGGGGTCGAGGGTGGTCATATTAAAGTGGCGCTGACGGAAGAGATTTCGGGATTTGGTAATACGGGCTATTTGCATCCGGCCTTTATGAAAATGCAACGCGGGGGCAAATCAATCAATCCGATTCCGGATCAAATTGAATTGAATGTACCGTACTTCTCTCAGCGCGATAATCCACGGTTTAGTTGGGCGACGTGCAATGTGACCTCGATCGCCATGGTGTTTTATTACTATGGTGTACGATCGAAAGATGGCGGACAACTTGAGGATGAATTGTTGCAATGGTGTTTTGATAATTATGGTGAAGGATCTCAAACCAGTCATAATTGTTTAAGTGAATTGATTCAATTCTATGGATTTGAACATCGCTTTGCAACAAAAGCATCACTAACCGATATTCGAGAACAATTGATCGATCGTCATCCTGTTGTATTGTGCGGATACTTTACCCATGGCGGCCACATCATTACGGTAGTGGGCTATACGCCGCAGGGATTAATTGTGAATGATCCGTGGGGGGATGGCTACTCTGGCTATCAAAGTACCGAAGGTCGTAAGTTGTTGTATCCCAATAACTATATTGCCGAAATGTGTGGAGTTGGCGCTGATATTTGGGCGCACTTTATTTGGAAAAAGTAGGACTGTGTAAATGCGGAAGCTATGGTGAACGATCGAAACTTTCGATCGTTCATCAGTTAGGGGCGGACTTACTTCAATCCCCATCCCTAACTGATCTACCGTGCGAATTCACTCCTTAATAGAGTCAACGCCTTCGACAGTCCCAACGTATCACTTTCCGCAATAAATGCTTGAATCCGGATCACACTCAATTCAGGAAACGCCAAACTCATTTCCGTTAATCGATATCCCGCTGATGTAAGTTGCCAAATCTCTAGCTCGCCTTGTACTGCACCTTCGGTAACTTGCGATCGATAACGCCACACTTCCGAAATCCCCATTGATTCAAACATTGGCAGGCGTGGAATTGCACCTTCACCCAACATCACATCTATAACTAAATCGGGAGGTGCAATACTCGTTACATCTAATTCTAATCCCCTAATAGGCATGGGTGGATAGTCCAAATAGTAAGCCGCAAAGGGCTGAATTGCTTGGCCATTTTGAGCCTTTACTAGCAAAATTGAACCTAATCCATGTAAGGTTTCGTCAGCTTCATCCGCTATGACAATTAACAATGAATCCAATAACCGCTGTGCCCGATCGTGAATGTCTTGCGGTGTCATTAGTTCCAATCGACCCCGATCGTAAGTCAAATTCACCGTCCGATCGTTGCCCAATTCATTCAAAATCTCAGTAAATTTTGGCCAAGTTACTTTTTTAAGTAAAATTCGTTTTTCAGTAATGACGTTTTTTTTACCAAAGAAAAGCATAACTTAGACCTCAAGCGCGATAGGGTTAAAATGAATGGGGGGAGGAGAATACTCAAATGAGCAGAATCATATTCAAAAAACAATCTATCAAAAAACTGACGAATCGTAATTTAAAGCAATGGCTGAAATGGACCGCTATAAGTTGCACAATGACCGTGCTGGCTTTAACGATCGCAGCTCACCTTCCCCGTCGGACTGGAACGCAGGTAAATGTCTGTACAAATTCGCCCTATTCTTCGCCCTATTCAGTGTATCTGGTGGCGGATTCGATGCATGTGGATTTGGTGCTTCCTGTGGAAAATTCAGCATTTGATTGGCGATCGGTGGTCAAACTAGAAACCATAGGCCGCGAAAAACGCAATGACTATCGCTATCTCAAGTTTGGCTGGGGCGATCGGGATTTTTATATGAATACGCCGAGTCTGGACAAAATTCAACTGCCTCGATTAATTCGAACGCTTTTTGTTCCCGGAAATCCCACCGCGATCCATATCAATGGCTACCCCCATGTGCCGATCGATGCGCAGGACGGTTTCATACTAGGGAAATAAAATAAATGGGCCTAGATTTATATCATTCAGGGCTAAGAAAATGAGGATGGACTGATATTGTAATCGTTGGTCAGTCCATGTCCCTCATCACTCAATTAAAACAAATTTCCGACCCTCGT
>JAPLHZ010000077.1 GCA_026389365.1 Cyanobacteriota bacterium | reverse complement strand
GTGTCGATTGATTATCTGTTGTAATTCTTCCTTTTCCAACTTTTCTAAATGCAATGCTTTTGGAGATGCCATAAACACTAATCTTTGATCATTATTTCATTTCTTCTTATAGTATCTTTACTTTAGCCGCCTTGTACTAGCTTATAAGAACTGTTTTGCTCGATCGATGATTATCAAAAAATCGTTCCTAACAAAAAAGATGCCGATCGTATTGGAATATCCAAGGTACGATCAGCATCTTTTTATATGGCTTCATACAACGGCTTTCGCCTCTAAACAATCAATGCCTTTCGACATTCAATCCTTTAGCTAAAGTGGATGCGCCAATAAATCTGGGAAAAACCGATTAAATTCGATCAATATCCCAGCGGTTACGGTCAGCAACAGCATAAGCAGCACAGGAGCGCTGGAGAGATAACTTTTCATAACAAGCCTCTAAATCCAAGAAAACAATACAGACTAAACCCGATCGAAAAGATGACTAGCGAGGTGAAACCGTGATTTCGCCGTCTTTCGCCAACAACTTACCCGATGTGAATTCACCAAAAGCCTCTAGAGGCCAAGCAAATCCGCTGAGCATGTACTTGATCGCCAAAGGGACATCAATAGTGATTTCCTTTGCTTCAGGGTTAGCCCCTTTCTGAATCGCTTGTAGATAACCACGACCGACCCAACCAATCCAGCCAGCAATGTATAAAAACATGAGGCCGGGGATGATGAAATCACCAGCATGAGCTGGGTTATCCACAATCAAATGCGGCAATCCTTCTTCACCACAAAGCAAACCTGCCTTGGAGTATTGCTCGTAGCGGCGCATGGCCGTCGGGCTTTCAGAAGCCTTCATTCGGGTAGCAAACGCCTCGGATTTACCGCAAGGCGTGAGATTATCATAAAGCGCTTGGGCTGGAGCTGTTTCCACGAACCCAAACCACAAAAGCACTGCTAGAACGATCGCAAACAAACGTCGCATGGAATTCCTTCCCTCTACAAAAAAGGTTTGAAAAAACTGGGCATCTTGCTTGGCCCGGACGGGGTTACGCTAAAATAAATCCAGAAATTCCCACCCAAACGCTACCAGCATAATGGCGACAGTACTTGCGATCGAAACAAGTTGTGACGAAACAGCGGTGTCTATCGTTAAGAATCGTGAAGTTCTTAGCGATATTGTTGCAACTCAGATTGATATTCACCGTATTTATGGCGGAGTTGTGCCCGAAGTGGCCTCTCGTCAGCACCTTGAAGGCGTAAATATTGCAATCGATCAAGCCCTAGAACAATCTGGCCTAGCTTGGAGTGAAATTGATGCGATCGCAGCCACCTGTGCGCCGGGACTCGTGGGTGCGCTTTTGGTGGGGCTGATGGCAGCGAAAACCTTGGCCATGGTGCATCGCAAGCCGTTCATTGGTGTACATCACTTAGAAGGGCATATCTATGCGTCCTACCTCAGCGACCCAACTCTGGAGCCGCCATTTCTTTGCCTGCTGGTGTCGGGTGGCCATACCAGCTTGATTGCGGTGCGGGAATGTGGGCGCTATGAAATTTTGGGCCAGACTCGGGATGATGCGGCGGGGGAAGCATTTGACAAAGTGGCGCGGTTGTTGAAGCTGGGCTACCCTGGTGGACCGGAAATCGATCGGCTCTCCAGCATCGGCAACCCCAAAGCCTTCCCCTTGCCCGAAGGTCGTATTTCCCTTCCGGATGGCGGATTTCATCCCTATGATGCGAGTTTTAGCGGATTGAAAACAGCGGTACTCCGATTAACTCAGACGATCGAAGCCACAGGAAATCGTTTACCTGTGGCCGACATTGCCGCAAGTTTTCAGTTCACGGTGGCGAAGGCATTGACCAAACGAGCGATTAAATGTGCGTTGAATGAAGGATTAAAGACGATCGCCATTGGCGGTGGTGTGGCGGCAAATAGTGGATTACGATCGCAATTGTTAGCGGCGGCAACTCCCCATGACATCCGGGTCATTTTTCCACCCTTAAAGTATTGTACGGACAATGCCGCTATGATTGCTTGTGCGGCGGCAGAACATTTTGATCTGGGTCATCGATCGGATTTGGGTTTGGGAGCACGATCGAGAATGTCTGTTTCACAAGTTATGGATTTGTATGAATGATTTGTATGAATATTTAGATTAAGTTTGTATGACATCAAAAAAATAATAGGAGTAAGAGATAAATTAATTAACTAAATGATAATTTAGTGATCAAGTGATTAAAAAAGACCAGTGAAAACTAAACATAAATAGTAGGAGCTAAAGGTAGTTTTGTTGGAACTCTCATAAAAGTTTTGGACCAACGAGGAATAATTTTTGGTTTTCCACAGGTTAACTTTAGATATTCTCTCAATACACGGCGAACAATTTTATGGATGTAGGGATGGACATTCAATTTCTGGGTCATCTGAATATACCAACAGCCGGATTGATATAACTTTGGTTCGATCGCTAACTGATTAAGACAGATGTCCCAAGTCCGTTGTGCCTCTTCTACCTGACCGATGTGTAACCATTGATCCATCCAATTAAAATAAAGACCAATAATGCGTTCTTCTCGCTCTGGAGTGTTACATGAGTTTGCAATCATATGTGAATGAATAGCACTTAAACAATCGACCCACCGACTTCTAAGATTGTGTGAAGTTATCATATCTGTCCCAATCGAAGAATTCTGCATCACTCGCCAGTAAAAATCTTGAATCGGGAAAGATTTATAGTTTAAATTTAAGGCCAGCGCATGAACATGAAATTCGACATCTTGCCAACTGAGAAGATTCTCATTCCACTCAAGATGATAATAATCGAGTGACGATTTCCGCCAAATTGGTCCCGTTGTTTGCCAAGGAGCATCAAGGGACAAAAAACGATCGAGGGAAGTAGATGTACTTTCAAGATTGAACAGTATCTTTAAGTCATCTGGACGACTTTTAAATAGAACCCCAGTGAAGATTCCAAAATCCAAATCCAGGTCAGCATCCATCTGAGCCACTCTATTTTCTAAGGAAGTAGTGGCCAATAAGTCATCTGAATCTAAATAAATGATATAGCGACCTTGAGCTAGGGTTGTTCCCAGATTTCGACAGGCACAGGCTCCCCTCGGCAACGTTTGACGCGGGACATAATGAATACGATCGTCAGCCTGAACCCAAGATTCCATAGCTGAAATAGTATTATCTGTCGAGCCATCATCCACAACAATCACCTCCCAATTTTCTAGGGTTTGATGGACTATTGAGGTAAGGGTTTGAGAGATGAGATTCCCCCGATTAAAGGTCGGGATTACGATCGAGACATCAGGACACATATCTAATTTCCAGTTTCTAGAGCAATCATTTACAAAGTTTATGATTCAGAAAGGGGCTTATCCAAATTGGAGGCTAATCCCTGACCTATTACAACACTATCGTAAGTTCCGGTGCTAATAATTTTGCCCGAATCTATCTGATAACCACGATCACAATGCTTAATCGTGGTTAAACGATGGGCAATAATAATTAATGTTTTTTCACCCCCTAACGCTTTAACCGCATCACTTACCAAGTTTTCGATCTCGTTGTCAAGGGCCGCTGTCGCCTCGTCCAAGACCAAAATCTGCCGATCGTGATAGATGCACGAGCAATGCCGATGCGTTGACGCTGACCACCAGAAAGCCGCATTCCCCGTTCGCCCACCATGGTGTTAATGCCTTGGGGTAACCTCTCGGCCAGTTCCACGAGTTGGGCAGCTTCTAAGGCCCGTTGAAGTTGTTCATGATTAATTAAATGATCCGCAACACCAAACGCGATATTACGCATCAGCGTATCTTCCGTCAAATGAATGATCTGGGGAACATAGCCCACAAGTTGCTGCCAGGATCGTAACTGCCCATAAATCGACACACCATCCACCTTAATGTCTCCCGATTCCGGGGTGAGTAACCCAAGGATTAAATCCACCAACGTAGTCTTCCCAGCCCCCGATCGGCCAATCAACGCGATCGCTTCCCCTCGCTTAAAGGTGAATGAAATTTTGTCTAATGCGGGTTCAAGAATCTCTGGATAACGATAGACAATACTCGATACTTCAACCTCATTCTTAAAGATTCTTAAAGGACAGCGGTGCTATGGCGGGACGAGACCCCATCCAGGTTTCGGGGGACGATCCTAAGGACATAATATTTCCACCAGGCAGGGTTTCGAGTTGCTTCAGTGCAAAATAAATTTTATCGAGCGCAGAACCCGCATAGTGCACTTGATTCGCCCCATTGACCACCGTTCCCACACAGGGCAACATCCGAATCAAGGCCATGGCATGGAATGACGATCCCGAAATAGCATATCGCTTAAACTCCCGATCGACCTGCTGCTCAAAATATGGCTCACAGCCCAGCACCCGAATCTCTTTAACGCCCCCAAAGCTGTCATTCAGAATCCGAATCGACTTTTCAAACGATTCATTCCGATCGCGGCTCCACTGACAAGACATAAAAAAATTGGCAAATACGCTTGCATCCGAATAATCCCTTATTGCGTTTACTAAAGAGGCACAACCTTGAAGCAACCCGGAAGCTACTCTGAAGCCAGAAGAGTTTGATGATTACTTAGTATTGATATAGTAGTTCCGACTGTTCAAAACGTCTAAAATGTTGTGAAAACAATTATTCCATCGAACTCGAAACTCAGATCAATGCCGTTGGCCAATAGTGCTGGACCAAAAAATCAACCAAAACTTAAACCATCCTTTGACTCAAAGGATGGATATCTTTAATGGATTGAGTGTGACTTTAGAGCAGAAGCATCGCCTCGTCCTAAAGAATCGGAAGCTCTTAGCCCCAATCTCCCAATCTTAAGTCAGTATTTCTCCACAGGACGCATATTCGCCCAACTCACAGGCATCAAACCAAGCGCAAAAATCGTCCCCTTCCGAGGGGAATACTACGAACTGATTCCTGAAAAACGGTATTTAGTCAAAGGCTTAATCTACCCAGTTCCTAACCCCAGCTTCCCATTCTTCGGCGTTCACTTCACCCGGATGGCCGATGGTACTGTTCACGCCGGACCCAATGCTGTCCTGAGTCTCAAACGTGAAGGCTAAAAAAACGACTTCGACCTGCGCGATGCGTATAAATACGCTCACCTATCCCGGCTTCTGGAAACTCGCGGCCCAACATGCCGACCAAGGAACTCAAGAAGTACTCCGATCGATACTCAAACCTTTATTTATCAAAAGCTTACAACGACTCATTCCTGAAGTCATCGCTAAAGATTTAATTCCCCCTCATGCCGGAGTTCGTGCCCAAGCGCTTCAGTCTGACGGTAAACTAGTAGACGACTTCTGATTGTGCCCGATGACAATGCGCTGCATATCCTAAATGCACCGTCTCCCGCCGCCACGGTTGCCCTCGAAATTGGCCGATCGATCGCCGAATAAATCCTATCTCCCACTCGTTTACAAATTGCAACCTCATGAACCAGCGTAATCGCCTTAATTCAAAATTCTGGATTTTCGGGGGCATTTTCTTTATAGTAATGCTCACACTATTTCCATTCAATTTTCAAGCGATCGCCTGGGGTAAAAAAGACGCAATCAAAGAATTCTTTCGGAACGCCAGTGACTTCTTCGATTTCTTTGGCAATATTTTTCTCTTCAGTCCCTTTGGTTATGGTCTATCCCAATGGCTAAAACCAAAACAATTCGCCATATTCCGAAAACTCATACTCATTTTGGGTTTGAGTTTCGCGCTCACATTAACAATTGAAAGTCTTCAACTTTTCCTCCCTAACCGCAGCACCAGCGCCATCGATCTATTCACAAACACCGTCGGTGGAACCCTCGGCGGAGCTTACGGCCTACTCGGTTGGGAACGGCAATTTATTTCTATCATTACCGGGCTAAAAAAAACCTGGTCACAACCCAAATCCATCGCCATCGCGCTTCTAGTGTGGATTTCATTAATGTTCGGTAGCACTTGGCAACTCACCAACATGATGCACCTGAACGAGTGGAATCCAGAATTCAACTTAGTCATCGCCAATGAAGCCACAGGCGATCGCGGTTGGCGAGGGCAAGTAAAAGGGCTTTCAATCTCCGATCGGGCCTTATCTGAACCTGAAATCAATCAATTTTTACAATCATCCCAATTTCCAAAACTAGACGCCGCGATCGCCGACTACGACTTGACCGGAACCGCGCCTTATGACGATCGAAGCCCTTTAGCATTGCCACCATTAGAAAAACAATCGATCGAAACCGATACGAATCAAGACCAAAACCAATCTCAAAAAGAAAAGTACTCTCATCATGGCGCAAAAGCCGATCATCAAGGCAATCCACTAATAGCTCCCTGGTACCGCACAAGCCAACCGCCAACCGCACTCACCAACGCCATCCGAAAAACATCAGCCTTCACCCTAGCCACCACATTTGAAACCAGTTCCCTAGAGCAAACCGGACCTGCCCGAATTATTTCCCTCTCCCTAGATTCATACCAACGAAACGTCACCCTAGGCCAACAAGATAATCAATTGATCGCCCGTATCCGCACCCCAGCCACGGGGTTCAACGGAGCCTTCCTAGCCATCGCATCACCCAAAAAACTAGAGCTAAACCGATCGCACCGCGCTATCCTGACCTACCAAGACGCAACGATCTCCCTATACCTAGATCAAACCGAACCCAGTTACATTAAGCTGCGACCAGAAGTAACCTTCTTTCATCTTATTTTCCCAACCATTCGGGGAGAAGGGCTTCCCACAGGGCCAAAGGCATTGAGTACTTACCCAATAGCATTCTATGCAGTTTGGTTTGTTCCCTTGGGCATCCTACTCGGACGCATCCTTAGATTAAGAAAACCCGAAACCCAGACCAAATCAAGACTCATTTATAGCCTGGCAGGGATAACGATCGGGGTATGCAGCCTCATCATTGCGCTCCTACTTACCCCATTTTCTCCGCAACCAATATGGATTGGAATTGCTTGTTTTGGGTTGGGTTTTTTGCCGATCGTAGTTCAATTGCTTCATCCAATCTTTAAATTTAGACAAGCTAAATGAGGTCTTAGGATAGAGGCATGTATCAAAGTTGCCGTTACTAGTTAAGGGAGCCATTAGCGAAATCATCTCGGTTTTGCGATCGATTTTCTTCCGCTAAGTCCGATCTCCATGCAAAGTCACAAAATTGACCAATCTCATACTAAGGCACGATCTATCACTCAGCCAATTAACGTAGGAATCCCTAATTTTCTCTCGCTAATGCCCGTAAATGTACAGGCGACCATCAAAAAACAAATGCCTACAGTAGGGTAACCCTGTCGCTATGCGCTTTTCCCCTATGCGAGTTTTGATATATTCCTATAACTATTACCCCGAACCGATCGGCATTGCCCCCTTGATGACCGAGCTAGCTGAGGGACTAGTCCGCCAAGGCCACGAAGTTCGGGTCGTAACTGGAATGCCCAACTATCCTCAACGACAAGTCTACGACGACTACAAAGGCAAGCTCTACCTCACCGAAACCCGCAACGGCGTTATCATTCAGCGCAGTTTCATCTGGGTCAAACCCAAACCCACCCTAATAGATCGGCTTCTCCTAGACGGAAGCTTTGTTGTTTCCAGCTTTTTCCAAGCCCTGCGCGGATGGCGGCCAGATGTAATTCTGTTGACAGTACCGCCACTGCCCGTATCTGTCCCGGCGGCATTGCTGGGCTTAATCTACAATTGCCCCATAGTATTGAATGTCCAGGATATTCTCCCTGAAGCGGCCATTCATGTGGGATTACTAAAAAGTAAAACGATGATTCGGATCCTAGAAACTCTAGAGCGTTTCTCCTATCGCACTGCCCACACCATTAGTGTCATTGCGGATGGTTTCGTGGACAATCTCGTCAATAAAGGGGTTCCCGCCAGCAAAATCACCTGTATCCCTAACTGGGTGAATACTCAATTTATCCGGCCCCTTCCCAAGGAAGATAATGCCTTCCGCAAAGCCCACGGACTTGAAGGAAAATTTGTCGTCATGTACTCGGGGAATATTGCCCTAACTCAAGGTCTCGAAACCGTGGTCGAAGCAGCAGCCCGTCTGTCGGACCGTCCTGACATCGCGTTTGTCATTGTCGGAGAATCCCGAGCGATCGCAAAACTAAAAGACCACTGCATCACTTGCGGAGCCACCAACGTTCATCTCTTGCCCTTCCAACCCCGCGAAAAGCTTCCTGAAATGCTAGCGGCGGCTGATGTTGGCCTCATTGTGCAAAAACACAACGTGGTGTCATTTAATATGCCGTCAAAAAACCAAGTCTTATTGTCCAGTGGTCGGGCGATCGTCGCCTCAGTTCCAAGCACGGGTAGTGCCGCTAAAGCGATCGAAAAGAGTCGCGGTGGAATGGTTGTCGCTCCGGAAAATCCTGAAGCCCTCGCCAACGCAATTTTGAAGCTTTCAAACGATCCTGAACTCGCCGATCGCTATGGCTACCAAGGCCGTCAATATGCCTTAGAGCGCTACTCCTTTGAACAAGCTTTAATGCAATACGAAAAACTCTTTTATGCCGTGGCTTCGACTCGTAAGCATCCGATTTATACACTTCGTCCAGAAGAATTTAGAGGCTAACTCGATCGAGACTTTAATGTATCATTGGGGAATACTAAGGCGAACGAAATAAAACTAAGTTTATTGAAAACAATTGAATTTACTTTATATCAGTGAATGCCCTCTTTGCCCTAGAGCTTTCTTTTACCTATGAAATCCACCATTTTTTCAAAACTTCCCGTCTCTATTCTTATTCCGGCTCGCAATGAAGAAGCGAATCTTACGGCTTGTTTAGAGAGTGTCTCTCGTGCTGATGAAGTATTTGTAGTGGATTCACAAAGTAGCGATCGTAGTATCGAAATCTCAGAGCAACATGGTGCAACTGTTGTCCAGTTTGAGTTTAATGGTCGCCATCCTAAGAAGAAGAACTGGTCTCTCGAAAATCTTCCCTTTCGTAATGAATGGGTCTTGATCGTAGATTGTGATGAACGCATTACGCCCGAACTTTGGAACGAGATTGAAATCGCAATTAAAAATCCTGAATTTCAGGGATATTATCTAAATCGAAAGGTATTTTTTCTAGGGAAATGGATTCGATTTGGTGGAAAATATCCTGACTGGAATCTGCGTTTATTTAAGCATCAACTTGGGCGCTACGAGAACCTTGGAACTGAAGGAATGCGCAATACGGGCGACAATGAAGTCCATGAGCATGTCATCTTAGATGGCAAAGTAGGCTATCTAAAAGAAGATATGCTACATATCGATTTTCGCGACATTTATCACTGGCTAGAACGCCATAATCGCTACTCAAATTGGGAAGCGCAGGTTTATTACAATATCCTTAAGGGAAAAGGCAATGATGGCACGATCGGCGCTAATCTTTTTGGCGATAACGTCCAACGTAAACGATTTTTGAAACGGATTTGGGTTCATTTGCCTTTTAGGCCATCGCTACGCTTTATTTTGTTCTACTTCCTACGGTTAGGCTTCCTTGATGGGAAAGCAGGCTACACCTACGGTCGATTACTCAGCCAGTACGAGTTTAATATTGGCGTGAAGCTCCTAGAAATTGATCAATTCAAGGGTGCTCTAAATCAGCAGGTAATTTTGGACGATCAGATGATCATTCCTGCCGTTGCTGAGAGTGAAGGTTAATTATCATGGGATCGCCCCTCCGCCCACGACGACAGATCGATCTGGCCCCTTCTGTTGAGTTCGATGCGGAATTTGAGACTGAGTTCAAATTAGATGCAACCCCCCGGTTTGATCTGAGGAGTTATGACCAATCTGACTTCGATCGAGGGCGATCGGGTGGATTTATTCTGCTGTGGTGGTTGGTGCAGGCGATCGTCTTTCCCTTGACGTTACATTCTATGAGTGGAGTTCGGGCCAACGTATTGCGATGGTTTGGGGCGAAAATTGGAGACGGCGTAATTATTCGTCCAACCGCACGATTTACGTATCCATGGAAAGTTGAAATTGGGGACTGGAGCTGGATTGGAGATGATGTTGTCTTTTATAGCCTCGATCGAATTGTGGTTGGAAATCACGCGGTTATTTCTCAGAAGAGCTATCTTTGCACCGGAAGCCACGATTTTCGTAGGTCTAGCTTTGACCTAAAAACGGGTGTAATTCAAATTGGTAATGGCGCTTGGATTGCGGCGGATTGCTTCATTGGGCCAGACGTGACGATCGGGTCTAATACCGTGGTTGGGACTAGAAGTACGGTTCTAAAATCATTGGCCAGTGATCAAATCTGTTGGGGAAATCCTTGCAAGGCTAGGTCCGATCGGGCCGATAACCCAAATTAGTCCTGATCAGAATTAATAAATTAGGCGATTTTTCAGGGTAAATTGGTCGATCTTTTCATCGATTCATATCCATGAGTCCAGTTGGGGCGTTAGAATCAATAAGCCCTTTTTTAAATTATTCCGAAATGGCAAAACGTTCTAGCAAATCCTCCACAAACGATGCCGCTGACGTTTTGAGCGATCGTCCCATCGATGCGATCCCCCCGACCGTCAGCGGATCTCGCCACAATCCCTCCAACACCATTCGGATTCGTGGCGCGAGACAACACAACCTCAAAAATATTGATCTCGAAATTCCCCGCGACAAAATGATCGTCTTCACGGGCGTATCTGGCTCGGGAAAATCTTCGTTAGCCTTTGATACCATTTTTGCGGAAGGTCAGCGCCGTTATGTTGAATCTCTGAGCGCCTATGCAAGGCAATTCCTCGGTCAGGTAGATAAACCGGATGTGGATGCGATTGAAGGATTAAGTCCGGCTATCTCCATTGACCAAAAATCAACCTCTCATAACCCCCGCTCCACCGTCGGGACCGTCACCGAAATTTACGATTATTTGCGTCTGTTGTTTGGCCGTGCGGGTGAACCCCATTGCCCAGAGTGCGATCGGGCCATTGCACCCCAAGCGATCGACCAAATGTGCGACAAAATAATGGAGCTACCGGATAAAACCCGTTTCCAAGTTCTTGCGCCTGTGGTTCGGGGTAAAAAAGGGACGCATAAAAAAACAATCTCTAGCATCGCCGCTGACGGGTTTGCGCGGGTGCGGATTGATGGTGAAGTTCGCGAGTTAAATGATTCGATCGAACTCGATAAAAACAAGTTTCACGACATTGAAATTGTGGTCGATCGGTTGGTGAAAAAAGACGACATGCAAGAGCGGTTGGTTGATTCATTGACCACTTGTTTGAAGCATTCCAATGGCATCGCAATGATCAGCATTGTGCATCCTGAACCTAAAGAGGGTGCATTAGGAGAACAAGATCCAAGCCAAGAACTAGTGGAAAAGATTGCAGATCTTGTATTTTCCGAGAACTTCGCTTGCCCAGAACACGGGGCCGTGATGGATGAATTGTCGCCGCGATTATTTTCATTCAATTCTCCCTATGGTGCTTGTCCTGATTGTCATGGTTTGGGGAGTCTTCGTAAGTTTTCACCAGATTTGATCATTCCAAATCCTGCGCTTCCGGTATATGCGGCGATCGCACCTTGGTCTGACAAAGACAATACTTACTATTTATCATTGTTGTGTAGTGTTGCAGAAGCCTATAGCTTTGATATTAAAACGCCATGGGAAAAGCTACGCGATGATCAAAAGGAGATTGTTTTGTATGGTTCTCCAGAACCGATTTGGATTGAAACCGATTCGCGTTATCGAGACACCAAAGGCTACAACCGCCGCTATGAAGGCGCATTGCCGATGCTGGAGCGACAGTATCAAGAAGCCTCATCTGATTTACAAAAACAAAAACTTGAACAATATCTAATTGATCAACCCTGTGAATCTTGTAATGGATTTCGCCTAAAACCTGAATCCTTAGCCGTCCAGGTTGGGCAGTTTCGCATTCAAGATTTAACGAGTGTTTCAATTCGAGATTGCTTGACTCAAATTGGCGAGATGAATCTGACTCCAAAACAGGCCAAGATTGCAGATTTGGTTTTAAAAGAAATCAAAGCACGATTGAGCTTTTTACTAGATGTCGGATTAGATTACCTGACCCTCGATCGTCCAGCAATGACACTTTCTGGCGGTGAGGCCCAACGAATTCGGTTGGCGACGCAGATTGGGTCGGGGTTGACGGGCGTGCTGTATGTGTTGGATGAACCGAGTATTGGATTACATCAACGGGATAACACACGATTGCTCGGGACGCTGACGAAATTGCGCGATTTGGGAAATACTTTGGTCGTGGTGGAGCATGATGAAGAGACCATGCGAGCGGCGGATTTCATTGTGGATATTGGTCCCGGAGCGGGTGTGCATGGGGGTCGGATTGTTTCGCAGGGAAGTTTACAGAATCTTTTGGATGCTGAGGAATCGTTAACGGGAGCCTATCTATCTGGACGATTGAAAATTGATACTCCGGCAAAACGACGCGAGGGAAATGGCCGATCGATTTCAGTGAAAAATGCATATCGCAATAATCTTCAAGGGATTGACGTTGATATTCCACTGGGTGAATTAGTTTGTATTACGGGGGTTTCTGGATCAGGTAAATCGACATTAGTCAACGAGTTGCTTCATCCCGCGATTCAGCATCACTTTGGCCGTAAGGTGCCATTTCCAAAAGCCGTTGATCAAATCATTGGATTGGATACATTAGATAAAGCGATCGTAATTGATCAATCCCCGATCGGACGAACTCCACGATCGAATCCGGCGACTTATACCGGAATCTTTGATGTAATTCGGGAGGTGTTTTCAACCACGATCGAGGCCAAAGCACGGGGATATAAACCGGGCCAGTTCTCGTTTAACGTCAAAGGTGGACGCTGTGAATCTTGTGCAGGACAAGGCGTAAATGTAATTGAAATGAACTTTCTGCCGGATGTGTACGTGCAATGTGAAGTCTGCAAAGGCAAACGATATAACCGCGAAACATTGCAGGTGAAATTTAAGGAAAAATCGATCGCTGATGTATTAGATATGACGGTGGAAGTGGCTTGTGACTTCTTTCAAAATATTCCTCAAGCGCATGTTCGATTGAAAACATTGTTTGATGTTGGCCTTGGGTATATGAAAATTGGCCAGCCTGCGCCAACACTCTCGGGGGGCGAAGCTCAGCGGGTCAAACTTGCCTCAGAATTGTCTCGCCGTGCGACGGGGAAAACCTTGTATTTGATTGATGAACCGACGACGGGATTATCGTTTTATGATGTGCATAAGTTGTTAGATGTGGTTCAGCGATTGGTCGATAAGGGGAATTCGGTGTTGATGATTGAACATAATTTGGATGTGATTCGATGTAGTGATTGGGTGATTGATTTGGGTCCAGAAGGGGGCGATCGGGGTGGCCATGTGATTGCGGCGGGGACTCCTGATCAGGTTGCGAAGGTGAAGGAGTCTTATACAGGTCACTATTTGAAGATTGCGCTGGAGAACTATCCGATGGGTGGGTGATGATCGTAAAGTCACTTGTTTGAATTCGATTTGTCCTTTGGAAGTGCGATCGAATGTTTAGATTTTGATGGTGTGTGATTATTGATTGCAAAAGGAGTTGGGGTTTGTCATCTGCTTAGGGCACAATAATGAGTGTTCATGACTACCCTTGAGGAATAAACCGCTACATGACTACCCAGAACATCCTTCAGTACGAATCAAAAATCTGGGCAACGGCTGACCTGCTGCGGGGCTGTGGCATTAAGGAGTCAGAGTGGCCGTCTTACATGATGCCGTTTTTTGCTCTGGTGATGATCGAGAGCCGTTTGGTGAGGATGTTTGATGCACTGAAGGCGGAGATTGGGGAAGCGGCATTAGCGGAGATTGCGCAGGAAGACTTGATCGCCTTGATTGATGACAAGGGGCAAGGCTATAACAAGTTTATTTTTGAGAAGAACCAGACGCTGAAGGATATTTGCCATAACGATAAGTCCTTTGATGTGGACTTTGAGGCTTATCTACGGGGCTTTGATGGGGAGACGAAGGATTTGCTGGGGGTGGATGCGGCGGAAGGGGAGAAGTTTCTAGATATTAAGGGTGTGGTTGCCAAGCTGAAGTCTAAGAAAGTATTGCTGGGCTATACGAAGGAGTGGAGTGGGATTGACCTGAAACCCTTTGATAACTCGGCGATTACGACGCTAGAGGAACATATTAAGCGGCGCTGGGCGGATATTTCGGCGGAGACAGCAGGGGAGCAATATACGCCGGATGATGTGATCGGGCTGATTGCGGAGATTATTGCCTCGAAGATTGAGGATTCCGATCGCCTGCTGAAAATTTATGACTGTACCTGCGGCGGGGGGAATTTGCTGTTTGGGGTGGAGGATCGGATTCATGAACGATCGCCCCGATTAACCCAAACTTTTGGCCAGGACTGGAATGATGCGCTATACGCGTTGGCGAAGATTGAAAGTCGGTTTCGGGTGGATTCTAAGATCGAGCATGGCAATACGCTGGTCGATGACAAGTTCTATAACGATGAGTTTGATGTGGTGATTGCTAACCCGCCCTATGGGGTGAGTTGGAAGGGCTATGAGAAGGATTTGCGGAACGATAAGACGCAGCGGTTTCAGTTTTTGCCGTCGATTTCGGATGGTCAGTTGTTGTTTATGCAGCATTTGGTCGCGAAGCTGAATGCGACGGGCATGGGCGTGGTGGTTCACAATGGCTCGACCCTGTTTAGTGGAGATGCGGGGTCTTCGGAGAGCAATATTCGCAAGTGGATGCTGGATTCGGACCTGGTGGAGGCGATCGTTCAGTTGCCGACGGATGAGTTTTTTAACACGGGGATTTATACCTATCTTTGGGTGTTGAATAAGCGTAAAACCGCTGAGCGTAAGGATCGGGTGATGTTGATTAATGCCAGTGGGAAGTTTAAGCCGCTGAAGAAGAGTAAGGGATCGAAGCGGAAAGAGGTGGATGAGGCGAGCCGTTTGGAGATTGTGGAGACGCTGGCGCGGTTTGTGGACAATGACTATGCGCGGGTGTTTGATAAGGAGTTTTTCTATTTTAATAAGCAGGCGATCGTGCTCACGAATGTGGATGAGCAGGGGAAGACGTTTGCGAGTCAGCTTAAGGAGGGTGCGTCTAGTCTGAAGCTGGTGCCGCTGAAGTTGGAGAATGGCGATCGGACGTTGACTGAGTTTGTGATTACTGCCTATGACTCGGAGCGGTTTGGGTCGTTGGCCCAGGCGTATGAGCAGGATATTAAGCCGTTTGTGAGTGCTTTAGATTATAAGGAGCAGCCGTTGAAGGTGATGACGGCGGCGGCGATGTATTGGTTTGATACTGAGCGGGAAACGCTGGTGAAGGAGGCGTTGGGGAAGCGGGAGGCGTTGGGCTGTGGAAAAATTGTGGTGAAGGCGGCGTTGAAGAAGGGGACGAAGACTCTGCCGGAGCGGGTTGAGGTGACAGTGGAGCTAACGCCGGATACCCAGAAGGATTATGAGATTGTTCCGTTTCATCGGGATGAGGGGGAGAACCGGGCGGCAATTGAGGCGTTTATGGCGAAGTATATTACGAAGCCGTTTGAGTATTTGGAAAATGTGGTGGGGGTGGAGATTAATTTTAATAAGGTGTTTTATCAACCGGAGAAATTGCGGAGTGTTGAGGAGATTTTGGGGGAGATTGTAATGCTGGATGATGAACTACGAAAACTTGAAAGTTTAATTATTGATCTGTAAAGGAGGGTTTGAGATGTTGACAGAAATTGATGAAATTTACAATCGGGTGATTCGGGTGTTGCCGTCGTCAACGCGCCTACGTTTGGCAACCTTGATTTTAAATAATTTAGTGGAACAAGAATCGGCTGTTATCGATGATAGTGATACGTGGACTGAGGAAGATATTACTGATTTATCGAAGTTCTCTTTACAATACGCGGCAACGATTTATCCAGACGACGATGAGGAGTTGATTTAATGAATTTTAAAGCTGGTGATGTGGTTGCGGTCGATTTCCCTGGAGTGAATGGGATCAAGCGTCGTCCTACGATCGTATTGTCTTCGACGACCTATCACACAAATCGTCCTGACGTTATTGTTGGATTGCTCACAAGCAAGACTGGCTCTCTTGGAGTAACTGACCATATTCTTCAGGATTGGCAAGAAGCAAAGTTGAAAGTTTCGTCTGTTTTCCGTTGTTTCATTGCGACATTACCAGCATCGGCGAATTTTGTTTATGTCGGGCGATTGTCTGAACGCGATTGGCAGGGTGTTTGTGCTTGTGTCAAGTTGTCCTTTGATCGATCGGCAATGGAGAATTAATGATGAAAAACGATCGATCGTCCACCCATAGCTATCAGACCTATAAAGACAGTGAAATTGAGTGGTTGGGCGATGTGCCTAAGCATTGGGAACTGAAGCGACTCAAAGATGTTTCTAAAATAATTGATTGTAAGAATAGGACTCCAGAATATTTTGATGATGGTGAATATCTAGTCATAAGAACTTCAAATGTTAGAGATGGTCGGATAAATTTAGACAATCCATCTTTTACAGATGAATTAAACTTTGTTGAATGGACAAAAAGAGGAATACCGCCTGTAGGGAGTGTTCTTTTCACTCGTGAAGCTCCTGCTGGCGAAGTTTGTTTAGTCCCTGAAGGATATAAACCTTGTCTAGGGCAAAGAATGATGAATTTTATTCCCAAAAATAGCAATTATTCTCTTTACCTTCTATATTATTTTTTGTCTCAAAAAATAATATCTTATCTAGAAACCATAACGTCTGGTAGCACTGTTCATCACCTGCGTATACCTCAAGTATTTGATATATCAGTAATAGTTCCACCACTGGATGAACAAAAATCGATCGCCCACTACCTCGACACCAAAACCGCGCAGATCGATCGCAAAATTGACCTCCTCACCCAGAAAGCCACCCAATACGGCAACCTCAAACAGTCGATCGTCAATGAATCTGTGACTCGCGGACTCGATCGGTCTGTGGTGATGAAGGATAGTGGAATTGAGTGGATAGGGGATGTGCCAGAGCATTGGGAAGTTAAAAGAGTGAAAGATATTGGTTTAGTGGTTATGGGTAAAATGCTCAATAACAAAGCCAGTGATCATACTTTCTATCGTCACTATCTAAAATCAAAAAATATTGGTTGGCTGAAGGTCGATGTTTCTAGTGTTGAGGAAATGTACTTTACTCCAGACGAGATGAAGGTTTGCTTATTACGAAAAGGAGACTTAGTACTTAGCGAAGGTGGAGAAGTTGGAAAAACATCTATTTGGGAAGAGGAACTAGACGAATGCTACATACAGAACTCTGTGCATAAAATTACCGTATTTAAAAGGAATTATTCACGATATTTTCTTTATCAATCATTTCTATTAGGAAGCACTAAATACTACGATTCAATCGTGAACTATGTAAGTATCAAACATCTTACAAAAGAGAAGTTAATAAAGATAGTCTGGATTTGTCCACCACTCTCCGAACAAAAAGCGATCGCCGACTATCTCGACACTAAAACCACCCAAATCGACCAAATTATCCAAACCATCAACACCCAAATCGAAAAACTCAAAGAACTCCGCAAAACCCTAATCAACGATGTCGTCACAGGCAAGATTAGAGTCATCGAAGACGATCCCTCATCCCACCAGTCCTAAACCTTCCACCCAACCTGCGAGGACTCCTCCCATGCTCAGAATCCCCATCATCCAACCCGACCAGTCCTACACCTTCTCCGACTACTTCAAACTCAACTTCGCCCCCCAAGACATCCTCGCCTACTTCGGCGTCACCCTCCAACGCCGCGCCCTCACCCTACCCCGCTACACCGGAGAACTCGATCGGCTCACCGAACTCAAAGCCCGCATCGAAGAAAGCCTCCCCCGCCTCAGCCTCACCAGCGAAATGGCCCGCCGCGAATTTCTCATCGCCCCCGTCCTAACCGATGTATTACACTATACCCAAGCCACCCTCAACGTCGAATACCCCGTCTCCGTCAGTCACCAACTCAAAGGCTCTTTAGATTATCTCCTCCAAAATAACCAAACCTTCTTAGTTGTAGAAGCCAAAAACGAAGATCTAGAACGAGGTTTTGTCCAACTCGCGATCGAACTGATCGCCCTCGACCAATGGATCGAATCCGACCAACCCATTCTCCAAGGAGCCATTTCCACCGGAAATATTTGGCAATTTGGCCAATTCGATCGGGCCTCGCGGACCATCACCCAAGACCTCAACCTCTACCGCGTCCCCGCCGATCTCGCCGATCTCATTCAAGTTTTAGTAAGTATCCTTGAATTTGAGCAATCACCCTAATTACTAGACCGCTGTTCTCAATCTTCTCAACCCCATGAGCGAACTCTCCCTCCAAGATAAATTTCTCGTCCCCTTCTTCTGCAAAGACCTTGGCTACCAAGAAGTCAAAGCCAACACCATCACCAATAGCCTGATCATCGAAGAAGACCTCCAAACCTTCATCGCCACCACCGAACTCAACCAACAAGCCTACGAAGTTCTTCTCAAAAAATACAACGGCAACCCCAAAAAACTCCTAATAGAACTGATCGCACTGATCCAAGATCGGATCGCCAGCAGCCGCAACATGGCCCTTTTCATCAACGCCAACAAATCCGTCACCCTCCAAGGCATCAAGCTCCACCTGTTCTACACCGACGACAGCGTAATCCATGGCAGTAGCCTCTTCGCCCAAAACATCTTCTCCGTCGTCCAAGAACTCCCCTACAAATACAAATATCAAGGCAAACAGATCTTCTCTTTCCGCCCCGACATCAGCCTCTTCGTCAACGGCATCTACCTCGGCTACAGCGAACTAAAATCCAACCTCACCAACCAAAACGCCCGCAAAAATGGACGAGGAAAAGTCATCAAAGACTACTTCGAGGCCGTCAAAGTCTACTACGAGATCTTCGATCGCAACCCCAACCTCAGCGACAAAGAAAAAGACACCCACCGCAAAGACTTCCTCAAAATATTTGAAAAAGCCATCCACATCACCAGCACCGACATTGGCGAAACCTACATCATTCGCACCCTGTCCGACTTCTTCGACGAAATTCTCACCACCTGCCGCGAAGGCAAATTCGATCGCGAAGACTACGAAAAGAAAGCCCTCAAAGTCTTCAAACCCTATCCCCTGCTCAACCCCGCCGCCGACAAAAAAGACAAACTCAAAGAACTCTTCACCGCCCACTACAGCAAAAGCAATCTTGAAAAAGAAATCCTCTACTACAACTTCATCGAACGCGATGTCTATGTCCTCAATGGCCGCAAAGAACTCAAAAACGAACTCGGACACCTAATCTCCCCCCGTCCCAAACAAAAATTTGGCACCGACAAAATCCTCGCCAAAATCGACGAATTCCTCGCCCACGAAACCGAAGACGACTACTTCATTCATCAGCTAGAACAACAACTCGCCAACGTTTCCCCCAGCAAACGCGCCGAACTCATCGAAAAACGCCGCGCCTACGCCAACAACAAAAACGTCTATTCCCTCCTCCTCCAATACGCCGCCGGATTTGGCAAATCCAACATCATCGGCTGGACCGCCCTCCAACTCAAAGACCTGCGCCGCAACGGTCAATACGTCTACGACAAAATCATGATCGTCGTCGATCGGCTCCAACTCCGCAGCCAAATCGACTCCAAACTGCTGAACATGAACATCGACAACCGGATGTACGACGAAGCCCATAACACAACCAGCTTCCAAGCCGCCCTCAAATCCGACACCCGTCTCGTCATCGTCAACCTGCAAAAGTTTGGCTCCGTCCGAGAAATGCTCGATGACGACACCTTAGAAAAACTCTCTCAACTCCGCATCGTCTTCCTCATCGACGAAATCCACCGATCCAACAGCGGCGACCAACATGAAAAAATGGTCAACATCTTCGACGAACTCCAAACCCCCTTCGATCTCCAACACACTGTCAGCCAACGCCAAACCAGCCTCCTCCGCACCAAAAAGAACCTAATTGTGGGTTTCACCGCCACCCCCGACGACCACACCCTCGCCCGCTTTGGTGAATTCAGCGGCTATGCCGAAAGCGAAAAACTCTGGGTGCCCTTCGACTCCTACACCATGAAAGAAGCGATCGAAGACGGCTTCATCCTCAACCCGCTGGATAATCGGATTCCAATTGCCTCTAAAATGCTGTTTGACATGCCCAGCAACGACCTAGAGGGCTTTGCCGAACCAAGCTACAAAGACGCAGACAAAAAGGACATCTACGAAAACCGTGACCGCATTGACGCGATCGCCCACTACATCGCCGATCTGTTAGTCAAAGATGTCTATCGGCAAATTCGAGGCACAGGCAAAGCCATGCTAGCCGTCTACTCGATTAAAGCCGCGATCGCCTATAAACAGGCCGTAACCCAACACTTTAACGAAATCGTCAAACAGCCCAAATACGCAAAATACGCCAACGCACCCATTCACGTCGTCTACTCTAGTAACCAAGACGAACAAAGCTCTATGAGTCTGAATAAGATGACTGAAGAAAAAGTCTTACAAAACTTTGCCCGTCCTACAAATAATGGCTTAATCATCGTCGTCGCCAAGCTCCAAACTGGATTTGACGAAAAAAGACTCCACACCTTGTTTCTCGACAAAGAAATCAAAGGCATTGCCGCGATCCAAGCCATTTCACGAGTCAACCGCATCACCAAATATAAGACTGATTGCAAAATCGTTGACTTTTCCTACAACAACGTCAACATCCAAAACATCAAAGATGCCTTCGAGCATTTCTCTGATGTCGTAGTCAGCGACTTTGACCCCTTCAGCGATCAACGAGTTTTAGAAATCCTCTTCACCGATCTGAAAAAATCCGATAGTTACACAGAATTTTTTACAACCTTTCTCACAATTTTCAATGATGATGCCAAGCACACTGACCCCGAAAGATACCTCGATCTAGAAAGTAGCATCGAAAAATATATTAATGCCAACCCCAATCGCACCGCCGATACCAAAGCGAAAGCCGCCCAATATTTCACCATCCTCAACCGCATTGAATACGTCATCACTCTAGACAAAAAGTATAGCGAACTCACCCTGCTAGAATTTCTACGATTCTTCAACACCATCTACAACAAGCTTTATCGAACGGATGATGTAAAAGACGCGATCGAAGTCTACTTCGATAACCAAATCGGCATCATTGAGGTCGAAACTCAAGATCCAGAGCCAAAGAAAAAGCAAGTGACTAAGGTAGCAGAGGCAACAGGAGTTTATAAAACCCATCAATTTGATGTGCTTGCTATTCTTTTAGCCCGCAATGAACAAGAAGACTTAAAGGGAGAACAGATCCACGAATTTGCATCAAAGATTGTTGACTTCTTTGCATATATTCGAGCATCCGACGAGGGTAAACGATTGATCGTCAAGATTAACTCTAATGTCTTAGAAGACGAGATATACGATAACTTTGGAATAATATATCGCAGATATAAAATCTTAAATCAGAAGACTGTAGGAGATTACTTTTTCAAGGAAATGAAAGATTTAGTGAATAAACTTTGTGATGATTTTGAGGTAACAGTGCGTAATCCCGATATTTGATCGGAGCATAACAAATCGTTGCAGCGGTGGAATAGAGTCTGTCCTTGAGTTTGCCTGTACCGTTACCATGAATAATCCAAATGGGTCCGCAGTTTGACGAGATCGCCCCATATTTTCATCGATCGCAGAGTCATTCGATTCAAAGCCTCGGCGCGTACTAATGAGAATGAATGTGTTTGGGACGATCGGTGATGCGATCGATGCGCTGCGATCGATTTTGGAATGAAGAATTTAGAATTGTGAATGTAGAATTGGGGGAGGGGCGATCGGTTATAGCGGCGATTTAATCAAGTTGATCTTGCCAGCCCGAAAATCAATATTCAATGTTTGACGACGCAGAAAATCTAATCCGAGTAGTCCATCAATCCCAACACTAGCCGGAACCGTATGATGATCAAGCCCTGTCGTGGATTAAAAGAAATAGTCATAGAACGATCGCAGTGTCTTCAGGAATGAGTGCAGTGTAGAGAATCGCAAACCGTTTTGGGGCGAGAGTCTGCGATTGACTATAAGTCAACGCTTTAGCATAGACTTCATCGCGATCTTTACTGTGCCAAAGAACCGTCCCCGACTGAACTTCAAGACTAGAATTAGTCTCTGGGTTTCCCACTAAAATCCATTCAGCATCAAACTGCGTTTCAATTTGAGCGATCCTTAGAATAGCATCCATAGTGTAATCCTCTAGATGATGTCCTTATTTTAGCGCAAAGCCTGATGAAGTTCCGATCGGTCATGCGATCGATGCACTGCGATCGATGTTGGAATGAAGAATTGAGAATTGAGAGGGGGAAGGGGCGATACGCTAAAATGAAGAAATCCTAATTAGGACAGACTTAAACATGGAAGTTCTGAAGCTCACTAGTACGATCGATAGTTCCGGGCAATTGCGTCTAGACATCCCAACCGCACTCTCGTCCGGAAATGTCGATATCGTGCTGATTTTAAATCCAACAGCATCCAAAGTTAGCGCTACACCTACCTACGATTTTTCTGATCTGGTGGGACGATTAAACTGGCAGGGCGATGCTGTAGCCATGCAAAGGACGCTTCGAGATGAGTGGTAATCGATATTTACTGGATACCAATGCGATGGTCTACGACCGACCATAGGTCATCGTAGCGCTCTTACAAGGCGAAGAGTTCTTAGTTCAATTATTGCAACGTGCGGATTGGGTCGGGATTTCGCTGATCAGTCGAATTGAATTCTTAGTATTTTCGGGGCTGAGTCAATCCGATAGGGATCTGTTTCAGCAGTTTCTTCAGCGTGTTGAAGTAATTGGTTTAGCGGCGAGTGATAGCACGTTAATTGAATCAATTATTGAAATGCGTCAACAGTATCAATTAAAGCTTCCTGATGCAATGATTGCCGCGATCGATCTGCAAAATTCAGTAAGTTTAGTGACCAGAGATCAAGGGTTCACAAAGGTCAGGGATTTGACTGTGATCAGTTGGTAAGCCTGATGATGTTCCGATCGGTGATGCGAAGGGTGTACTGCGATTCCCGTTCCGGGAGGCTTTGCCAACGATTTTAGAATGAAGAATTTAGAATTGTGAATGTAGAATTGGGGACGGGCGATCGTATCCTCAATTATCGATTTCCCCTCACATTCTTCTGGACCCCGGCTATCAAACAAGATTCACAACTTCTTTCGCTTTTTCTTTTCTACTACTTCTTTGCCTTTGGTTTTCGTTTGATTTGATGGAATT
>JAPLHZ010000038.1 GCA_026389365.1 Cyanobacteriota bacterium | reverse complement strand
TGGGCCATAAACCGACGACGGTCGTGACCTTGCAGGCACTCGGCGGTCTCTTGCAATAACACTTTGAGGGAGTCTGTGAATTTCAACATAACCTCAGTTTAGTTCATACGCACTGGGACGATTTATTTTTTGGAAGTCCCTAACCTGATTACCACTCTACCTATAAATCTGTTAACTCGACAATCACCGGTGTATGGTCGCTAGGTTGTTGTAGTTTGCGGGGTTCGGGATCAATGGTGCAACTCAGCGTCCGATCGTATAGTGCCGCCGTCACATAATGGTGATCAATGCGCCAACCCGCATTACGAACAAACGAAGCCGATCGATAATCCCACCAGCTATATTGATCCCCGTCTTGTGTGAACTTCCGAAATGCATCCTGAAGTCCTAAACTCAGCACTTCCCGTAATGCCGATCGTTCGACATCCGACGACATAATGTGAGTTGCACGGGTTTTGGGATTATGAATATCAATGTCTTCAAGGGCAATATTAAAATCACCGCAAATTAAAAGATCAGGCGATTGGGTCAAATGATCTTCCAGATAGACTTTTAATAGTTTTAACCACCGAAGTTTGTAATGATATTTTTCGCTCTCAATTTCTGAACCATTGGGCACATAGACATTCACGATCCGAACGCCATTCAATACTGCAGAAATCACCCGTTTTTGATCGTCTAGATCTCCAACAGTCTCTGGTGAAATCACACTCGCAAACCCTAAGCGCACATCTTCCAGCGGCGATCGTGAAATTAAGGCTACACCATTATAACTCTTTTGACCAAAAATATGGAGATGAAATCCTGCATCCTCGAAGGCCGATCGGGGAAATACTTCATCGGGAACTTTGGTTTCTTGGAGACAGAGAAGATCTACATCAGGATTATTCTCAAGCCATTGCAGACTATGGGCTAGGCGTGTGCGGATGGAGTTGACATTCCAAGTAGCAATTTTCATGAATGGCTCGAAAAATTCAGCTCATCTAGACTATCACAGCGATTTCTATCAGAGGAATTTAAGCGTGCTTAAGGATTTAGTAAGTTTTAGATGATTTGACGGAGCATCTGGGCGATCGCACTGGCGGAGGGACGAAATGCCGGATTTGGATTAGTCATGTCTTGTATCAAACGAACGACTGCGGTTGCCTCTAATCCTTGCATGGCCTCAGGTCTGAACCTCTCGCCGTTTTCCGGTGTGCCATAGAAGTTTTTCGGATCCTGTCCGGTTAGTAAAAATGCTAACGTCGCACCCAACGCATAGACATCTCCCGCTGCTGTGGGGGGGGGCTGGAGGAGTTCCGGTCCAACATACCCCTTACTCGCACAGGGCAATCCTGCTTCCCAGCCCTGCCATCGAGAGAGTCCAAAGTCAATTAATACAATTTCTTGGCCCGATCGAAGAACTTGACGACGCAGCAAATGACGCGGATGAAGATCCCCGTGAACGATCGGACTCGGCGCATTGTGTAATGCATTAAGCACATCGCAGACTTCTAAGGTCAGGGCGATCGCCTCGGCTTGCGAAATTCGCCCCTTTGATGCGATCAGTTCAGCCAAGCTCTGTCCGTATACCATCTCCATCACCACCGTCTGCTGCCCATCTAGTTCCAGCACATCAATCACCTGAGGAATTCCAGGGTGCTGAAGGGGCTGCAGCGATCGGAATTGGGTTTGAAAAGCTGCTGCGACTTGGGGATTGCGTCCCCATTTTTCATGGAGCTGTTTTATCACAAACGTCTGGCCCTTGTGCCAAACCAGATGAGTCATGCCCATTGGGCCGTACCCGAGAGGTTTGAGAATTTGGTAAGCTCCCACACTATGGATCGCCTTTAAGGGCTGCCCAGTCTGGGTATCGAACAACAACTCCCCAGATACAACTGCCATTTCATCCCCCTCCAGAATTTTACTAATCCGCTCGGAGGCTAGGGCAAAGGCATCGCTACTGGCCGATTGGGGATGGCTAACGCCTAAGGACTGGCTAGACAAGGGGACTTTGGCGGAGGGAGGCGAACTGGACTTGGCCGATGGTGGTGGTAACGGGGAGGAGCTGTTTCGACCGAGGGGTGCGGAGAATAGGGCAGGAATACTAACTTGAAGATTGGGGCCAGATCGCGCAAGGCGAAAAACGGACCCATCCTTTAGGGGCGATCGTGTCACGCGATGGTTATCCATATAGGTGCCATTGGCTCCTAAGCTCACGACTTCCCACACCGAATTTTCGTAGCACAATTCAACGTGATGACGAGATACCACCGCGCTATAAAGTACGACATGGTTATCAGTGGACCGACCAATACTAACTTGCGTTTCTTGATCAAAGGTCCAACTTTGAATAGGGGTAGATTGTAGGGGGTGAAGCAGCGTTAGAGTAATCACGTCAGCAGGTGGCACAAGAAACAACTAGACGAAAATATATAGAACACTGAATGAGCTTTTGCCTTGGGAATAATATCCTAGGCCTTAAGTAGAGGGCTGAAATATGAACGTTACTTTATCGCCTTTCCCGAGGGAAATCCGATCGCCCGGAACCAAGCGATGTTTAGCGCCCACATTCAACGGTGAACTATTGATGTAAGTCCCGTTAGCACTTCCCACATCTTCTACGTAGTATGCCTCACCTTCCACTCGTAGCGCTGCATGAATTCTCGAAACAATTTCTGTGTTAGGAAATCCTGATACATCAACATCAGGCGGGACCCGATCGTTGGGTTTGCCTAAATGAATGACCGATCGAATGGGAAGTTGCAGCAAAGTTTTAGTCTGAACATGCAGAAGTTCGGCGCGTTTGGGTGGGGCTAGTGGTTTAAATGAGAACCGATCGCTCCGGGGTGCCGCTAAGTTTAGGGTTGGCATTGCAGTGGAGCACCCATCATCGGACAGCATAGGAATTAATGCCTGAGCACTCATGGGGAATGCATCCGGCAGGTCCACAACCATCTGGAGCTTAAAGCCACATTGTCCGCAGAACCGGGCCCTAACTTCAGCCGCCGCGCCACAATTAGGACAACAAGTTAAGACGGGAAGTGGCCTTAAACAAGCGGTACAGCTTTCTGCGGTGACGGGGTTTGGGTGGCTACAATGAGGACAAGTGATCATAAATTATGGTACTCCTTCCATGCTCAATATGCCCTCTCCAGCCGCTTGATCCATCATCCAGATTAAGTTCCCCTGTGGGCGCACAGCAAAGGCGGGGTACTGGTGGAAATCGCTCTTGGTTGCGAAGATTTCCTTCAAGGCAGGGCGTTTACCTTCCCCAGCGAGTACAAACAGGACATTGTGGGCATGATTAATTAGCCCAAACGTAAAGGTAATGCGGGTTTGGCCTGATTTTTCGCCTACCGTAATCAGCCGATCGCGGACTTCCAACGATCGGGTGTGGGGAAAAAGAGATGCAGTGTGGCCGTCATCACCGATACCTAACAGAATCAAGTCAAAGGCTGGAAAGTCTCCAGATGTGGTGCCGCAGATCTGATGAATCGTGGCTTCGTATTGTTGGGCGCTGTCAGCGGGATCGGCTAGATTGGTGAGTACGGGATGAATATTCTCTGAAGGTAGGGGAATGTGGTTGAGCCAAGCTTGACGGGCCATTTTTTCGTTGCTTTCGGGATGATCGCTGGGGACATAGCGCTCGTCGCCCCAAAAGACATGGAGCCGACTCCAATCAATATCGGCCAGCACTAATGCCTGATATAACGGTTTTGGGGTGCTGCCGCCAGATAGGGCAATGGTGGCGATTCCGTTTTGGGCGATCGCATCTTTTAAGATTTGAATGGTGCGATCGGTGGCAGCTTCGATCAGTTTAGGGATAGTCGGTAAGATGTGGACCTGACGTGTCATGGCTTGTCCTGATGAATTCGGGTAAGAGCTTGTATCAAATCAGCGCTTTTAGGTCAGGATAGGCCAGAGTGCGAAAAGATGGCTGTTTTCTTTGAAAATCTTTAGTTTGTACGGCAATTTGCGCTCTTGAGGAGAATTACATTAGGGAGCCTTGAGATGTCGGCGGATTTACGAGCTTCAGGGAAAAGGTTGTCATTGCGATCGTGGATTTGGCGATGGCGATATTTATTGGGCCTTTTAGTGGGGGATGTGGTGGCGTTGGCCGGGGCTTGGCGATTGGCGGTGTATTTGAATCAATTTTATATGCCGTTGCCCCCGCAGTTGAATTGGGGCCTGTTTTTGGGGTTGCCAGGGATTTTTTGGGGATTTGCGGCGGGGATGTTGGGGGTGTTTGGGGTGGGGCAGATGTATGGCGCGGTGCGATCGGGGGATTATGTGCAGGCGGGGAAGTTGGTCAGCTGGATGTATGGGGCTGGGTTGGTAGCGATATATTTTTACGATCCTCGCTTGGCTCCGCCCCGATCATTGGTGTTGACGGCTTGGCTGGGCAGTGTAGGGAGATTATTTTGATGCGGCTGGTCTGTTGCTGGGGGATTCGGTGGCTGGAGGTGGTGCGATCGGATCGCAGATTAGTGTGTTTGTGGTGTCTTCGGCGGGGCGATTGCCAAAGTTGGCCCGATCGATCGACCGGCAGCGGAATTACAAAGTGGTAGGGGCGGCGTTGTCTTCGATGGTGGGGAGTGCGGCGATCGTAGACAACGTCAGTTCTCTAGACCTCCTGCGAAAGTCGAATAAAGTTGTACAATAGATATAAATTCAGCTAATTGAACGTGAGTTATAAACAAGCTAAGAATTTAGAGCCTGTAGAGTTCAAACGATTGTGCGGCGTGACTCCAGCAACATTTGAGCAAATGGTACAGGTCGTGGCAGCAGAAAAAGAGCTGGCAAAAAAGAGCGGCAGACCGAGTAAATTAAGCATTGAAGACCAAGTATTAATGACATTGGAGTATTGGAGGGACAGGGCTGTTTCATTCTAAATTTCGACATTTTGTGCATCTACGAGAACGCGCCGTTCCAGGCATCAGAGATTTTCGTCTTCGATGGCTGAAACCACATAAACTCGTCACCTAAATCTAGAATGAAATGACCTTGGCTTTGAAGGAAGCCGTTACTCTGCGATCAGTGGTAGAGCTTGCCTACCTAGCAAAACCGCTTTCTGCCAGAAAATGAAGAAAACCAGCTAGCTGCAAGGCTTCTGGTTTCAGGATTAGATCTCAAATGGGTTCTATACACCCGTCTCAGCGCCGCCGAAGTGCGCCGTCAACTGATTGCCCAAAACGGCTATCGCGACGAGGAATTGCCCAGGACCGAAACCATCCGCACAAGGCTCAATCAATTGGGCTACTACCCCAGCAAGGTCGGGAAAACGAAACCTCAAAAAAATTGCCTTGACCGATGCCATTTTTGACCAGATGGCTGTCGTCAACGCCGCCGCTCTGGACGACCCCACAATCTTACGGCTCTCGTTGGACGCCAAAGCCGCAGTCAAAGTGGGACCGTTCTCCCGAAAGGGCAAAAATCGGGTCCTGACCTCAGCCTGCGACCATGATTTTCGTCCTCAAGCAACGGTCATCCCCTACGGTATATTTCTACCGCAATGGGACGAACTATTTCTCTATTGCACCCCCTCCAAAGTGACCAGTGACTTCATGGTCGATGGTTCGGAAGATTGGTGGTTGGCTCATCGGCAGCGGTTCTCGGCGGTTCAGACGTTATTACTCAACCAGGATAATGGTCCAGAAAATCATTCCCGGCGCACTCAGTTCATGAAACGGATGGGGGACTTTGCCGAGCGACATCAGGTAAATCTCCGATTGGCTTATTATCCGCCGTATCACAGTAAATACAATCCGATAGAACGAACATGGGGCGTTCTCGAAAATCACTGGAATGGAACCATTCTTGATGAGATTGACACCGTTTTGCAATTTGCCCAATCAATGACTTGGAACGGTCACCATCCAGTGGTGAAACTCGTCACTCAAACTTATCAAACTGGCGTCAAACTGATCAAACTGGCGATGGCTGAGGTGGAAACGCAGATTCAGCGACTCCCCGAGTTCGAGGTCAACGACAAACCCTTGAATCT
>JAPLHZ010000140.1 GCA_026389365.1 Cyanobacteriota bacterium | reverse complement strand
GGCGATTGCGGATGTGGTCTGGGTTACGGGAGTAGCGATGACTCATAAGTGACAACAATGAGCAGAATTATTTCTTCAATATCAGCCTTTTTTGCCCCCTTGACAATCAGCCTAATTTTCTTAACCTGTCACCCATCCCCATATGAAATTTTTGGCCTACTTCAACCCACTTTGAGGTTTGCTAGTCAAGACCCCATTCACAAAAATATCAGTTAGGGTGACTTTTTCTGTGCTGTCCCAGTTGTGCGTAAACGAGAAATCGCTTCTCCAACCCGTCCAAATAGGTTTGACATTCGTGTATTGATCAGAAAGTTTTCCTGTATCCACTCCGTAGAGCGAAATTTTATTCTTATTCTATCTGGAGTTAGGTTATCCCGATCGTTTCTCAATCTCAACCCTGATCTAAACCTAAATTACAGCTACACCCTTGTGCAGAATGATGTTAGAGCGATACTGGACCGGTCGGGCATTCCAAGATTCCAACCAACACCTGTAACAAGTCCCTTAAATCAGTTGGAATTCGGAACAGGTTTAGATCTTGGGTAATGGTTTGGCAAGCTGTATCTAACATCGCAAATTGCCAAATGTTTCCTAGAGAGACGGCACCATAGAACTTCGGCTGGTCAGTCATCCCTGTTTTTTCGATCGCAATTAACTCCACCGCCAACTGTGTAAATCCTCGTTGTAAATCTGCATTTTTAGCCTCAATCACCACTAAGGCCGAAGCCGTCTGAAGCAAATAATCCAATTCTCCCTTCAATTGATCACTGACATTGACACAATAGGAAACTTTTGTTTTTGCCTGAGTGTGATGGATTAGTTCCATTAATACCGGAGCAATCAAAAATTCTCGACGGGCCATTTCGCTAGTCAAACTGACATAGGGTAAGCTATCTTCTAGGCGCGATCGTAGTTCCTCAATGCCACTTAATACCCGTCCCGCTTGCGGTAAATCCATCGCCGCTGCCTGATACTCGTAGCCGAAATAACTCAAAATTTCATCGGGTTCAATGTTGAGTTTAAAATAATCCGCAAAAGTATAAGACTGATCTGACGCGATCGCAGGAAGTTTTGCCATGATGACCTCAATCCAAAATAGTATAAGATAGTCAAGCTCAATTTTGTGCCTTCGCGCCTCCTGTCCCATGCAAGCCCGACGAATCGCCCGTGAACTTGCGCTCCTCAGCCTGAGTCAACTCCCTTCAAAACCCGAAAAACTCAACGCGCAAGAGCTACAGGACATTGTACTGGCTGCCATTCGGACTCTTGCGTCGGAAGCCCGCGAAACCATTGAATCAGCCTCTGCTGAGCTTCAGCGTAGTAATGCCCAAATTCTTGACAGTGAGACCCGTACCGAAGACGTTGAGCGGGCAAAAGTCATGCTGAATGAGGCGATTAAGCTCACTCAAAAAGCGATCAATCGTTTGGGACATTGTTTCGAGATCCCCGAGTTTCTTCAACTGGCCAATCAAAGCGAAGTCCGCAGCTACACGCTGGAAATCGTGGCGCGGTTCGTCAAGGACAACAAAGATATTGACCAAATTATTAGTAATGCCTTGGTGGATTGGCAACTGAATCGACTGGCTGCGATCGATCGTGACATTCTCCGAATCGCTGTGGTGGAGATGGGTCGTCTGGGGACTCCGCCTGAAGTTGCAATTAATGAAGCCGTTGAACTAGCAAAGCGTTACAGTGAAGAAGATGGGCATCGGTTTATCAATGCCGTATTGAAACGGACCTTTGATCAACTGGGCTTAAAACGCTCGAATCGAGGCGGGAAAGCCGTGAAGGAAGAAGGAGCAAAAGAGAATGACATTTAACTGGTTCGATCGGGCGGCCCAAGCAGAAGAGCCAGCTATCTTATCTCCTGAAGAAAAAACAATTCCCGCAGCAACTCCAGCCCCAGAAGAAGCGCTAACCTTCGCCAAAGCGGCCTATGAACGGCTAAAGCAAAAGCAGCAGGCGGCGGCAGCAGCAAAATTGGCTCTGGAGTCTGTTGCTGAGGAGGCTGTTTCGGATGCGGGGGATGTTAAACCTGTTGAGCTTGAATCTCCCATCGCCGCGATCGAGTCGGCCAGTGAATTGATCAGTGAGTCGGTTTCTGATCCCGAAATAATAACCGAGACTGAAGCCCCGGAAATTCGCCCGCTATGGATGCAAACCCAAGCCGAAACTGAAGCTCGGCTAGAAGAATTTCGATCGACTGCGATCGTCGCTGAACCCGAACCCATAATCGCCACCACTGCAACGAAAACCGTTGAATATGTTCTGCCACCAGATTTAATCTTAGATGATGGATTTTCATGGTCGGCTGAAGTATTGGCTAGCCAAGGTCGTCGGGTCGAAGATATTTCGCTTGAAGAAATTACTTGGCTCAAACGCTTGCGTCAAGGACTCGATAAAACTCGGCGCAACCTAGTCAACCAACTCAAAGCGATCGTAGGTCAAGGCCCGCTGAATGAAGATGCGGTCGAAGAAATCGAATCTCTCCTGCTTCAAGCTGATGTTGGAGTCGCTGCAACCGACAAAATTATCGCGGGACTCCAAGCTAAACTCCGTCAAGAAGTATTGCCCCCAGACCAAGCGATCTCCTTCCTGAAGCAACTTCTGCGAGACATGTTAGATGCGCCTTACACTACAGGAGGGTATAAACGCGCCTTTTCTCCTGAAAAAGATAAGCTCAACATCTGGATGATGACGGGCGTAAATGGAGCCGGAAAAACAACAACTATTGGAAAAATAACCCACGTCGCCAGCAAATCGGGTTACAAATGCCTAATTGCTGCTGCTGATACCTTTCGGGCGGCGGCGGTTGAACAAGTGAAAGTCTGGGGTGAGCGGAGTGGGGTGGACGTGATTTCAAACCCAGGTCAAAACACCGATCCTGCGGCTGTCGTTTTTGATGCCATCAGCGCGGCCCAATCCCGAGGCACTGAACTGCTACTAATCGATACCGCCGGACGACTTCAGAACAAAAAAAATCTGATGGATGAACTGGCTAAAGTTCGACGAATTATCGATAAAAAAGTTGGCGATGATGTCCGAATTGAGACCTTACTGGTTCTAGATTCAACTCTGGGGCAAAACGGTCTGCAACAGGCAAAAGTCTTTTCTGAAGCTGCACAAATTAGTGGCGTTGTTTTGACTAAACTGGATGGCACGGCAAAAGGTGGAATAGCCTTGGCTGTCGTTGAGCAGCTAGGTTTGCCTATTCGGTTTATTGGTGCTGGTGAAGGGATTGAAGATCTGCGCCCTTTCTCTGGCTACGAATTTGTCGAGGCATTGATCAGTGGCTAGAGCGATCGCGTTCCCCTAAACCGATCGATTTGTGACAGTTAGTAAGGCGATTGAAGAGATCCAAAGCATCTTGTTAGGATAAAGAAGTCTATTTAATTTAGGATATCTCCGCTTTCCATGGCCCAACTTAATTTTAATCTGCCAACCGGGTCCATCCGGGTCGAACTCACTCCTGAAACGGCCAAAGATATCCAAAGCGCGCTCGATCGCTTAATGCAATCGTTAAAAATTGTCGCAACTCAAGCAACCTCCGCGACTCGCCCGACTCCGCAGCGATCGTTTGAATATACCCACAACGACAGTGTTTTTCTAGAAATTTTTTGCAACCCAAATCTGTATCCCAGTCCCTTTGCAGCCAAAGTTCTATTAACGGTTCGTGATGCTCAACTTCGCCTCACAGTGGAAACCGAACTTAACCAAATGATCGAGGACGTAAACCAATTTCTAGACGCATAGAATTAATCTATAATTTTGAATTTCATACATTTTGAATCTCACACAACACTTATCCCGTAATCTTAATTGCGACCTAATTTCATGAACACGGACACTCTACTACAACTTTTTCAGCAAGGATTTCGGGTTGCGATCGGCACCACCACCACCCTTGCCGACACCCTAAAAAATCCCCAAACGGCTTCCGAAACCTGGACTCGTCTCACCCAAAATCCTACTGAATTTGCTCAAGAACTCGCAGACAAAGGTGCGGCCACCGAACAAGAGGCCCGCCAAGTTGTCGATAGTCTTTGGTCCCAAAACACTCCGCCTTCCAGCATGACAATCAACACAACTGCGACCACCGTCACGCCCGATGTTCAAGCTGAGCTAAAGGATTTGATGACTCAACTTGCGGATATCCGATCGGAAATTGCTCAACTTCGATCGGATAGCAATGGTTAGATTAAAAAAACTGAGATTTTAAGCTCTGAAATTTTAATAGGAAACGGTCCGCTGCCAAATGCGTTCTAGGCTTTCTACAAACGCCCTTTGCCGCATAATCTCACGGTGAAGATGTAATGTTCGCAAGCTAATCCCGATTAAAATAGCCCCTGGTAATCCCAAGTAAATCAGTTTGATCATCATGGTATTCGCTCCATCAAGAGCTTGAAGAGAGTGGGTGGGAGTTGATGGTTCCGAAATAACGGGCACAGACCTATTGGTCAGGACGGGCTGTATCACCGGACAATCGAGCGATTTACCCTGTTCGATTTTTGGTAAAGAAGAAGAAGGATTAAGAGGCTGGGCAATCGCTGGGACTACGCCAAAGAACAACGCACAGACCACCCCAAATTGATTTAAAACGCTATTCATAAAACCCCTCCAAAATGTGAAGTGAAGGTCGGACTCCCCTAGATAGTTGCTTTTGCACATACATCTAGAACCACTCCTTGATAGTAAAAGATCCATCCGGTGTCTTGGCGTGGACTTAATAATTGTTCGCTATCGCCGCCGAATTCAAACGATCGTAACCGTCGTCTTATCGGTATGCTGTAAGACTTCTTTAGCCACTAGGATCTTCCGAATGTTGAATGCGCTCGAATCGAATTTTAGTAATGCCAATCTTAGCAATACCAGCGACCTGCGCGCTCAGCTCGATTCCATCCACCGATCGTCCTATGATGCCGTTGCAATCCAAGTCCTAGCACCACTCAGCACGAGCTATCTACCTTGGAGTACCTCAGCGCTACGCCCCAGTGGTCTGGTCAAAATCTTGAATGAAATTGTGATCAATCGTCGCGATAATATTCTCGAATGTGGCGGTGGCATCAGCACGCTTTACATTGCACGATTACTTAAACAACAAGGCCACGGTCATTTATATACTCTAGAAGATAATCTTGGTTGGATAGAAGTCCTGCAAAATCTATTAAAAGACCAAGGACTGGATGACTACGTAACGCTCATTCCAGCGCCGCTCGTCCCCTGCAATCTAGCGCTAGACGATAATCAGTGGTATGACCTGATGGCGGCAAACGCGATTCTTAAAGAACCTACAATAGATTTTCTGATTGTTGATGGGCCGCCCGCCTACGATGAAAAACGTCGTCGTTCTCGCTATCCCGCTCTCCCTGAATTAAAGAGTGTGTTAGCCTCGGATTTTGCTATTGTTCTCGACGACATTAATCGATCGGGTGAAGCTGAAATTATTGAAAAATGGTCTGCTGAATTTGGTCTGGAGTTTGAGCAATATTTTTACGATGGTGATATTGCGATCGCGAGATCTCAAGGTGGCTACCACGTCGGCTAACTTGCTAGGTAGAGAAATTATTTACTAGGTAGAGAAACTATTTAGACCGTGATGGGGGTCGGAGTCGCCCCCGTAATTCTTCTTTAATCCTCGCCAAAATAGATTCTTCATCCAGCGAATCTAAAATGCGCGATACCACTGCTTTGGGTCCCGCATCGCCCCAGGTTGCCCCATTTGCAAAATAGGCTTTTGCTACTTGACCAATGCCGTAGGTCGAGACTCCTGCCACGCCAGCTTGAGTGATGGCAACCGATACGTATGGCGCTAAGGATAGTCCACCCGTCACAGGGGCGCTCGCTCCCAATAAGCTTTTTAAGGTTCCAAGTCCTAGCGTCGCTAGAAGTTCACTGGCCGTAATGCCCCCCATGGCGATTGCAATATTCTTCAGCAAGTTCACTGCCCCTTTTTCCGTCATCGCAATGCCATAGAGCTTCGATAATGTCAAAATTACCGCAACATCAACAGCCACACTACTCATCACATCCAGCACCGTTATCGGATTAAGCGCGACGGCTAATGCTTTTGTGATCACGCCATTCCAAATCACTCGATCGGCAGCGCGTACGCGAATTTTAAGTTTCCGCTGCACAATCTGCTCATTCACTTCATTGGCATAAAGCATCGAATTCAGCGCAACTAATGCTTTACCCTCACGATCTAGAACTTCTAAAATCTTCAGCTTCACCGCATCAATTTGGGGCAGTCCCGGCTCCATGACAATCTTCAAACGCCCATCGCTTTGGCGGGTGGCCACCGGAACTAAGGGAGATGCTGAAGCCATGACAATCTCATCCGGTGAGAGCAATGTTTTAACCCGATCGTCTCGAATTTTTTCATAAATGCTCTGACGATCGGTATCGGGATATTGATCAACTTTGTTAAAAACTAAAATCATCGGCTTGCCAACCTCTCGTAGTGCCGACAATGCCCGATGCTCCACCTGAGTCATGTCGCCCGACACCACAAATAACAAAAGATCCGATCGGGCCGCAATCACCTGGGCTAATGCCGCCCGATCGTCGCCTTCCACTTCATCAATTCCGGGCGTATCGATAAGCTGAACGTGAGCATCTGAATCCATGATCATAAGGCGATCCCAATCCGCTAACTGTTCGGTTTGAGTAACCCCATGAATCGCTCCGGTTTGAAACGCATCCCGCCCTAGCAGCGCATTTAACAACGAAGATTTTCCGCGACCGACCATTCCAAATGCTGCAATATGAATCACCGATTGATCCAACTTGTCGAGCATGGCCGTCAAACCCGCGATTGAATGCTCTAAACCACTGCGCTCTAAGTCTGTCAAATCAACGTGGTGCACAAGATCTTGAAGTGCAATCTTTGCTTGTCGATAATTAAGTTCAGCCTGAATATCAGAGAACTCTACAAGAGCGGCGTCCTGAGGGCGATCGTCCCCGATAGCTTGTTGATCATCATTGTTTGAAGGGGGAGTTGGAAAAACCATGAGCCTAGTATAACCAACCGCAAGAGATACGGGCAATGTCCCGATCGACCATGTTTCCACAGACCACGCCGGAGAACTAAGCCAAAGAATTCACCAACGTCAAATTCAATTTGCCAAAATTAGTACTTAGGGCAATATTAAGATGCTCCATCGCCATCACCAGCCATTGCACCGAACCTTGGGTGTGGCATTCGTAATGGTTAAACAAAATTGAAAGGCGCTTTTCTAGGTATGGCTTTATTTTCCGACAAATGAGTACTAGTTTGAGTATCAAGCTAGTGGTTCCGATCGGGCCAAGATTCGAGAGCAAATCAACAAAAACAAAATGCTTCGGTTGATTTGAGCTTTGAACAATCAAGAAGTTCAAGAGCTGACTACAGGTTCGCAGTAGTAACGATTCATTAAATTCTCCCCTATCACTCTCCGGCAAGATTTTCCCCAGCGTCTGATGCAACTGCTTATTAAATTGACAGCGGCCATATTCCGGTTCCACAGCGTCACTCAAGTATTCATACAAATGACCTTTAAACCCCTTAAAGGTCTGCTGCTGATATTGGCTGCGAATCATAAAGCGCTCAGCAAGGTCTCGGTGGGTGCAACCGTCACTTGTTTTGCCTGCGAATTGCTTTAAAGCTTTGTTTAAATCTGAATCAGCCAACAGCGTTGGGTTCGCCACAGGATACAGCTCCCGATCGCCCCGTTGGTGACTAACAGCCGATCGACGGACTTGATACGTGACAAACTGGGAGAGGTTTAGTTCATAATTGTGCTGCATTTTTTCTTGCAGCAATCGGACAGATTTTTGATCCTCGGTGCTGCTGCCATCGCTGACGAGACAGTGAGGATATAGATAGGGATAGCGATGAATTAAGGTTCGTAGAGGCTGCTGATTTTCCAGCGTTGTGCCATTTTGCTCTAAAACACAAGATAACCGTCGTAAGGATTGAAACTGATCGGTGTCTCGAAACTGCTGTGTCAAATCGCGTAATCGTCGATTAGCCTTACTACGGGTGAGGTCTATGCGCGTGGTCGGTGACGATTCTAGAATCGAGATCAGCTGTGGGACGGCTGATTGGCAGTGGGGACGGCTCTGCCAGCGGTTGGTGATAATGTGGATGCAGCGGTTAAGAACGAATTGAAAATCTTGAAACGCAGAATCCGAAAGCACCAAACGATCGAGACTGAGTAAAACCTCGCGATCGTCATAACTGGAGCCTTCAATCAATAATGCCCGAACCCGATCGAGAATTTTATCTGAGCTTTCAGACTGGATTGCCGTCAATAAATGATCATAAATTTTCTGTTCTTCAGAGCCAACTAAACGCGTGTAATGCGAAGTAGGTGGCTGAATTAAAGATGGTTTATTCTGACTATCCATGTGGCATCTCATAATTTCTAGTGAAAAATCCCCGATTCAATCCGATGCATCACAACTATGCTACTAAGCCTCGACTAAGTCCCCCGTCAATTTTCACACGCTTCATTCAATCTAAACAGATCCGTGTAATTTCAGATAGGAGCCACTTTAAAAACTGTCCCATCATGGGAGAAAAATCAAAGGATTCGCCTTCCATGGGATCAGTGAGTTTGTTCAGCTACTTACATTATCTATTGCGCCGGATTCTAGCAGATTATGCAAAATTTCAAGGCTAAGTAGAGCACTATTTTCCAGCGTGATTTTTACTACTTTAATCTTAGCATCGGGTCTGGAAAGAGAAGGGTTTGGGAAAATTATTCAGCCATTTCTAGGACTTCAACTTGCGCGATTCTACGGAGGTTTAACACATCACTCATTTTACGAATCTGGGTAAAGGTTCGCTCCAATTGGGTGTGATCACAGATGTCGATGCCAAGGTCGATGACCGCTGTTTGGTCAGGGTAAGTCTTAACTTGAGCATTTCGGACGTTGATATTGTCGTCCGTCAGACGGGACAATAAGTCTTTCAATACGCCAACCCGATCGATTACTTCAACTTGAACCTCGACTGGATAGGTGGTAGGCCGATCGCGATCGGCAATAGGATTCCAACTTACGGGGACAAGCCGCGCACATTCAACTTTATCGAGATTTGGGCAACCATGGCGATGGACGCTGATGCCATTGCCTCGCGTAACAACGCCTGTAATTGACTCTCCTGGCAGCGGATTACAACACTTGGCTGTGTGATGCAGCATCCCCTCAATTCCTGCAATGGGAGACTTGGGCGAGGCAACAACGGGAGCGCTGCGAGGATTAAACGTAATTGGATCGGGTTCTAGGATGGCGGGCTGAGCTGACTTAACGGTATCCCGAATTCGGTTGATAATGTGGTTAACGGTCATTTCGCCGTAACCGATCGCCGCCAATAAATCATCTACAGTATGATAATTGCTGCGTTCAGCAACGGTTTGCATGGGCGGCGACTTGAGCATGGCTTCAAAGCCCGGTTTCCCCGTGGCTTTTTCCAGCATTTCACGGCCACGGGCCAAGTTTTCGTCTCGATGCGATCGTTTATACCACTGCCGAATTTTATTGCGCGCGCCGGGGGTGACGACAAAATTAATCCAGTCTAGATTGGGATGAGAATTTTTCTGGGTGAGAATTTTAACAATGTCACCACTTTTCAAGGCCGTATCCAGCGTCACCATCCGCCCATTCACATGGGCACCCGCACAATGGTTGCCAACTTCGCTATGAATCCGGTAAGCAAAGTCAACTGGGGTAGCGCCGATAGAGAGCGGCACAACTTCACCTTGGGGCGTGAAGGCAAAAATTTCGTTCTCAAATAGGTCATTCTTAATCGTATCGAGATATTCCTGGGCGTCTTTAAAGTCCGTTTGCCAATCGACCAATTGACGAAGCCACGTGAACTTCTCTTCATTACTAGAGGCTGGAACGGGGTTAGATCCGCCGGATTCTTTGTACATCCAGTGGGCGGCGATCCCATAGTCGGCAATGTGGTGCATTTCTAAGGTGCGAATCTGCACTTCTAGGGGTTGACCGCCTAACCCAATGACCCCGGTATGGAGGGATTGATAGCGATTGGCTTTTGGCAGGCCAATGTAGTCCTTAAAACGTCCCGGAATAGGCCGAAACATGTCGTGGACGACGGCTAACGATCGGTAGCAATCGTCCTTGGATTCTACGATGATGCGAATGGCGGAGATGTCGTAAATCTGTTCATATTCTTTGTGTTGCTCGTACATCTTTTGATGGATGCCATACAAATGCTTGGGCCGACCATTGATTTCGATCGTCTGGATGCCCAATTCTGCTAATCGAGGTTTTAGGAGTTCCGTCACTTCCGTCAGCTGAGATTCCCGATCGCCCCGTCGTTCCGCCACCCGAGTTTTGATTTCGCTATAAGACTCGGCTTCTAAGTATTTAAAGGCCAAATCTTCTAGTTCCCATTTCATACTACCAATGCCAAGACGATTGGCCAGTGGCGCAAAAATTTCGCGGGTTTCACGGGAAATACGCTTTTGTTTTTCAGGAGCGAGATGTTCTAGGGTTCGCATGTTGTGGAGCCGATCGGCTAGCTTCACCACAATGACCCGAATATCCTTGGCCATTGCCAAAAACATCCGCCGAAAATTTTCCGCCTGTTGTTCAGTTTTGCTAGAGAATTTAAATTTAGATAATTTGGTGACCCCTTCGACCAACGTCCGGACTTCCGTCCCAAAGCGCTCTTCAATTTCCTCAAGAGTCACAGGGGTGTCTTCCACCACGTCATGCAAGAATCCCGCTGCGATCACTGCACTACTGCCGCCCAGATCTCTCAGAATCCCGGCAACGGCTACCGGGTGAGCGATATAGGGTTCTCCAGACGCACGAACCTGTCCTTCATGAAGGCTATTAGCAAAGTCAAAGGCTCGACAAATCAGGCTATTAGCTTTGGATGGATCTTCCTTAGCCTCAACATAGGCCGAAGAGCTATCAATCATGCAGCTTCCAAGCCAATCAGGTAAGTCAAGCGTTGGAGTTGGGAGTGGACGGATGGGGAGATTCATAAGTCATTTCACGCGGCGAGATGGCGGATAACAAAGCCCTGTCTCAAAATCACTTGACTGGCTTAAAATCACTATTTAAACTCAAATTTGAGTTCAGATACTATAAAGAAATTCAGCCAATGTATCAAGAGTATCTTTTCTGTAGCAAGGAACCATGAGTAATGCCTCTCTAATCGATCGCGATCCCGATGCAATTCTGGACTGTCTCTATCTCCATCAAAATGCTCTAAACCTAGTAACTGAGATGGGTTTCGCCCTGAAAATGTTGCCTGAAGATCCGATCGTCTACTCCGACGGGGATCCCATAAATCAGAGATGGATACTCCTCAAAACGATGGTTGACGATCGGATTATTCCTTCATTAATGCAGTTACTTAATGCTTTTGATCTGAACAACGGTATTCAAAATGACAATGCTAGTGTGGTGAAAGCTAGTGGAGTGAAAAATCAACTGCGATCGCTCACTCCTGAAGTAACTCGTCTGAGTAAATTGCTTCAACTCGACCGACAGTTTTGGCAAGCGGCCCGTCAACCCGATCGGATTTTGCAACGCCAACAACAATTCACCCAACACTTGACCCAGCTCGCACAGCTTTTAGAAGCGATCGTTCATCACTTAAAATCTGCTGCTTGAAATCTGGATAATGCACTTATCTACAGCGATGGAGTAGTTACAGTCATCCACTAGTTAACGCGATCGCAACCAAGCCTCAATGCCGTCCGCCAAGGTATCCACCAATTTATTTTGCTGAACTGGGTCGGTAATCCAAGTATATTCTTCGGGATTAATCATATAGCCCAACTCAATCAAAACTGAGGGTGAAACGGTCGGGCGTGCTAATGCGAGATTGTTCCAAAACACATTGTCGGATTTTCGATCGAGCTTTTGGGTCACATAATCATGTAGAAATTGTGCGAGGGATTGAGAGTGAGGATGATACCAAAATGCAGCAACACCTTGGGTTTTCTCCGCATCGCCCCCATCAGGCAACGCGTTATAATGAATGCTCAGGGCTAGGGTGGGTTCGACTTTTGTGATCAGTTGTGCCCGTTCATTGGGTCCAATATCGTCATCTCCTTCGCGGGTCATAATCACCGTTGCACCCCGTTTCGTTAGCCGATCGCGCAATAGTTTTGAGACGACGATCGTTACATCTTTTTCAGGAATACCACCATTGCCAACGGATCCCAAATCCTCTGAGCTGCCATGGCCGGGATCTAACAGAATTTTGATGCCCTTTAGATTACGCGAAAGATTACGCGAACTTAAATTACTCGTAAGAACAGGCGGATTTTTAAGCGAAAGAACGAATAAGTTCCCCTCATATCGCGTCTTGTATCCCCAAGCCTGATTGGTTTTCAAATGCAGCGTGTATTGCATCTGAGTGGGGGTGATTTGTTGCCAAGTGACATGGGAAAGGGTGGGATTATTCACCAAACGTTGGATTCCTGCTTGGGAAATGGTGTGATGGAGGGTGAGCTGAAGAGTCCGATCGGTTTGATTCACCGTAATGGGTACCGGGATTTGCAAGGGAATCCGCAGTTCTGTCCAGTCGCTGAGCAATCGTGAGGTAACCCCGCTCACGAGAGATTCCACTGGAACTCCGCTGCGGCTTACTATTTGGGTTTCTGTTTCTTTAATCCATGCGCCGTAACTCAGACGCTGCCAAATGCCATCCTTCCCCGTGACCCGATCGCGTACACCCTTTGGCAATGGGGTCAGCCGTGCAAATTCACTATCACTACCTGTTCTCGCAACTCCAGGGTTCGCCGTCACTTCTACGGTGGTCAATCGCGCTGGATCCAAAACCTCAATTGTTCCTTTTGCTGTTTCTCGAATCGATCGGCCATCGGGCAATTTCAATTCATAATTCAATTCATAAATTGATGCGCCCAGAGTCCCGATTTGAGTCGATTGTTGAGATAGCTGCGTACAAGCTTGATATTTTCCCATCACCGCTTGTGATTCAAGTTTTCCCGTGAGGACACTCAAATTGTCAGCCAAGACCGTTGTGCTAGCATCTGGGACGAGCGGCAGAGATTGTTGACCTAGACGCGCAGTAACGATCGAATTGGGCGGTGCGGTGGCGCTTAAACAAATTAATTCTCCCGGCAAACGAGCGATCGGAACATTTGGATACAGAGAGTCTTTGGCAAATCTCTCGATCGGGAGTTCGGGTTGAGCTGACGTGCGCATGACGACTATTGTTTTGGACTGACCAGAGTATTCAACGACAAATTTATTTTCACCTACGCTCAATGGAAAACTCGGCGAAAAATTTCCCGTCCCACTGCGACGAATCCGCTGACCGTTTACCAAAACCTCGCCCGTCGCCGGGGCCGAACCAATTAAAAAGATTTGAGATGCTGTCGTGCTGTGGCCAGCCGGAGGATAAACCACCAACAGGGTTGAAGAGAGCGATCGTTGTTGGGGGACTACGGGTTGGGGGACTACGGGGATAGCCGGGGGATTTTCTGAAAGGATAAACATTCCGATAATTAGGAGATTAATCCATGAATTTGTAGCTATTTTACTGTGAATCTCCAGGGTTTGAACCCGATGAACCTTATCTCATGGCTTGATTTAGCCTAGAAAGTTCGCCGGATCCCGTGAAGACGTGACGGCTTGGCCTACAATACTCGGGTTAATTTGCGATGTTGTGCGATCGAACCCTCCTATGACGAAATTTGTCTTTGTGACTGGCGGCGTAGTTTCTGGAATCGGCAAGGGCATTGTGGCAGCAAGCTTAGGACGGCTGCTGAAGTCACGGGGCTACACGGTTTCTATTCTAAAGCTCGACCCTTATTTGAACGTAGATCCCGGCACCATGAGTCCCTATCAACATGGGGAAGTCTTTGTCACCGAAGACGGGGCAGAGACCGATTTGGACTTGGGCCATTATGAACGATTTACCGACACCTCTATGTCGAGATTGAATAGCGTGACGACAGGTTCTATTTACCAATCCGTGATCAATAAAGAGCGGCGCGGCGATTACAATGGCGGTACCGTTCAGGTCATTCCCCATATTACGAATGAAATTAAAGAACGCATTCGCCGCGTTGCCCGCAATACTAATCCGGATGTTGTCATTACTGAAATTGGCGGCACTGTGGGCGATATTGAATCATTGCCTTATCTCGAAGCCATTCGACAATGCCGTAAAGACGTTGGCCGTAAAAATGTTCTATATACCCACGTTACCTTGGTCCCTTTTATTCCTGCGTCGGGTGAATTGAAGACCAAACCGACCCAACATTCTGTTAAAGAATTGAGATCCATCGGAATTCAACCTGATATTTTGGTGTGTCGCTGCGATCGGGAACTAGAAAAAGGCTTAAAAGCAAAACTGGCCGAGTTCTGTGATGTCAATCTTGAATGTGTAATTACTTGTCCTGATGTCCGCAGCATTTATGAAGTGCCGTTGATTATGGAACAAGAAGGGTTAGCCATTCAAGCGATTAATCATCTCAATCTAGAACAACGCGAACCTAATTTAGAGGCTTGGCAAACCTTGGTCGATCGGATGTATAGTCCCGGTGCTGAATTACAAATTGCATTAGTTGGGAAGTATGTGCAGTTAGGGGATGCCTATTTGTCGGTCGTGGAAGCACTGCGTCATGCTGCGATCGCGACCGGTAGCGGATTGAGATTACATTGGATTAATTCTGAAGACATTGAAGTACACGGTGCCGAAAAGTATCTCAAAGGACTGCATGGAATCCTGGTTCCGGGCGGATTTGGGATTCGGGGCGTGGATGGCAAAATTGAAGCGATTCGGTATGCTCGTGAAAACAATGTGCCATTTTTAGGGCTTTGTTTAGGAATGCAATGTGCGGTGATTGAATGGGCACGTAATGTGGCCAAACTGGAAGATGCTCACAGCGCAGAATTCAAGGAACATGCCTTGAATGCGGTGATTAATCTATTGCCTGAGCAAGAAGATGTGGTCGATTTGGGCGGAACCATGCGTCTAGGGGTTTATCCATGCAAACTCACGATCGGGACTAAAACCTTTGATCTCTATGGAAAAGAAGTGATCTACGAACGCCATCGTCATCGCTATGAATTCAACAATCACTATCGTCCGCAATTTTTGGAGAGCGGCTATCAAATCAGCGGTACATCCCCAAACGATCGGCTGGTGGAGATCATTGAACTTCCCAGTCATCCATTCTTCATTGCTAGCCAATTTCACCCTGAGTTTCAATCTCGTCCCAGCAGTTCCCATCCCTTGTTCTACGGCTTTATGAGTGCGGCTGTCGCACGATCGGGCGGTCAACTAGAGTTAGGTATGGAGGTGATTTAAGTTAAGGCAACTTCTCAAGAATAAGTTGCCGAACATCCATAACATCTATTGCCTTCGATCAACAGTCCGGACAGTTTTTAACGTAGGTAGTGGCGAAGAAAGCTATCCAAAGCTTAAAGTACAGTCATACAAAAAACAGAGACTGTGCAATGGATAGCCTACAGAATATTCTAACGGACGCACTGACCACAGTGGGT
>JAPLHZ010000168.1 GCA_026389365.1 Cyanobacteriota bacterium | reverse complement strand
TATCTCGTTGTAAAAACTGAACATTCTTAATTCCCCGATCGGTTGCTCTAGCGTTGGCCCGATCGATCGCCGTCTGTGCAAAGTCAAACCCTACTACCTCAAATCCCGCTTCCGCAAACAACAACGCATCATAACCACCACCACAGCCTAAAACTGCAATACGCCCTAGTTTTGGAGCCTCAGAACTCGACAAAAGATTTACAAAAGGGGGAGTAGGAAACCCTAAATCCCAAGGAGCATCGCCAGTTTGATAGCGTTGATCCCAGGCAGTGGAAGAAAGATCTGACATTTGGGTGGGGTGAAGAGGGGTTTCCTAGAGTGTAGACCATCGGACTTCAAGATTGGAATTAGTTTACAGCACTGAAATTAAAACGCGATCGTATTCCTAAGAGAACAACGATCGCGTTTTAATAATCTTATCGCCTTGCAGCTAGCTGGTTTTCTTCATTTTCTGGCAGAAAGCGGTTTTGCTAGGTAGGCAGGCTCTACCACTGATCGCAGAGTAACGGCTTCCTTCAAAGCCAAGTATCACGGGAAAAGATATCAAATGGGTTCTATAGAGACAATATCGAGACTAATCCAACTTCAACACGTCCTTTGTCCCTTCCCGCCGCTTTGCATCTTTACCTTCATAGGTACTGACGCACTGATCTTTTTCGTACATCACGCAGGAAAGATAATCGCTTGCTTCGATCAGTGCGGCCCGTAATGCCTTCCCGACGGGAGCTTTTTCTCTTCTGCTTCATTGTTTCCTGTGCTATAAATCCCGATACTGAAATTATTTCGTTTTGATTCGGATTTATCGGTGGCACGTCCTTCTATAGTCCGCGCATAAGCAATCTCACCCGTTGTTGTATCGACGACTCGCAAATCTATTGCAATATATGCTTCCTGCTCTTTCTTCTCTTCGCCACCTCCGAATCCTATGCCGAAAATATTGAAATTATTGTTTCTTCCGCTTGATTTGTTACTAACATTCTCTTCAAATGCTGTCACTTTGCCCAATATCACATACTGAGCGCCCGTCAGTTCGCCTTTTTTTGCTCCGCTGCTTTTCTTCGTCAGTCCCAATTCAGTTAGCTCTTGCTCAGAAAGCACGGCTGATATTTTTTGCCGCTCGACCACCTTAAAATTTCCAGTCGCGCTGAGTTCGTTACTCAGTGCATCGCCCAGCTCCGTTGCCGTATTCGATCGCCACCACCACCAATTCGTTTCATTCTTAAAGGACGGAACTGAAATCCTTGGCTTTGCCTGAGCAAATGCTTCACCACTCGCGATGCCAACACCTGAACTCAAGATCGCCAACGCTGCGATCGACTGAACGCCCACACGAACGATTTAGGATGAAAATTTCATACAAAGCCTAATTTTAACTCAGTAATATTACCTGATTGATAAACCATATTTACTCGTTCGTCAAGCAACACTCCGGACAGATTTTCAGTCGGTCAAGCCCTGAGAGAGCCGTATTCCAGTAGTCTCTGGTAGTTTGGATTTAATTTAACCAAAGTCGGGTCCAAACCAAACATTGCGATAAATAAGTCTAATAAATGCTCAT
>JAPLHZ010000063.1 GCA_026389365.1 Cyanobacteriota bacterium | reverse complement strand
GACCCACTGTGGTCAGTGCGTCCGTTAGAATATTCTGTAGGCTATCCATTGCACAGTCTCTGTTTTTTGTATGACTGTACTTTAAGCTTTGGATAGCTTTCTTCGCCACTACCTACGTTAAAAACTGTCCGGACTGTTGAAGAAAAAGACTCATACCCTGAAAAACAATGTGATTACAGAATGGGGTGGGAAAGTTGTGTTCCTGAGCGATACCTATGAAGGGAATCCTGAGCGATACCTATGAAGGGAAAAAGCATGACAAAAAGATCGCAGATGAGGAAGGCTATCAATGGAGAATTAACCGAGACTGAGAAGGAGGAGAATCAAGCAATATCTAAGATTCGGGTCGAAGTAGAACACCAAATCGGCGGCATTAAACGGTGTCAAATTGTGGTGCAGAAATTTCGCAATCGGGTGGATCACTATGGCGATAATGTGATGTCTTGGCTTTGTTGCTGCACATGCAGAAAAAAAACTAGGATACTTCAGGTCTATAAGGTTGATGCTAAGCTCTGAAAGCTTTCCGTGAATGGGGTCACGTCCATCCTTACCTTTGGGGCACTACCCAATTTTAAATTCAACATTCCCTGGAACTCTTTAGATAGAACGATCGTCACTTACACACAAGGTCTTAAAATAACTGTTCCCCCTGAATGAGGCATTTCGAGTCATGCAATTTAATCATCATAATCAAATCAGTAATCAAATCAGTACAATGCAATTTAAACCGATCGGACGATGGCTGTTGGGAATTACAATGCTGGGCTTGGTTAGTGTCACAGGAATGGCTCCTGTCAAGGCAGATTCGGGATTATTTAACAGTCCTGTGGATCAGCTTCCAGTCGCTACCCGCACAACATTACGATCGGGTTCGGCTGTCGTAACAGGCGAGAAAGGTAACTATGTAGCGCAGGTTTTGGTGACAGGCTCGATGGATACAGCTTGGTCGGTGTTAACAGATTATGACAATGCTGCGCGTTTTCTGCCTAATGTGGAGAGCAATAAAATAGTGGAGACGCGGAAAGACTCAAAAATTGTCGAGCAGGTGAGTTCTCAACAGGTATTTTTCTTCACGGTTAAGTCTAGGGTGAAGCTGGTTTTGACAGAATCAAACCGTCAGCGTGTGGATTTCAAATTGCAAGATAGCGATCAATTACAAAGTATGACAGGCTATTGGAAAATTGAACCGATCGCCCCCTATCAAGGTGCATCTCCAACGCAGGTTTTGATTACTCAGGTAGTAGAGTCTCAGCCAAAATCTGGAGTACCACAAGGTACATTTTACGATATTTTTAAAAATACTTTATCTAAAACAATGTCGGCGATGGGTCGTGAAATGACAGCGCGTGAAGCTGCAAAATCCAAATAGAATTCAAACAAATCCGTTTCCCTCCAACCCCATTTCCCTCCAACCCCATGGTGAACGGGTGTGAACGGGGAACCGGAAATAAAATCTAGTATCCAGGTTACCTGTTTTTCTCATATGAAAGATTTCTTGCGATCTCCAAATGCAGTGCGACCTAAAGTAGTCTTTTTTGATGCGGTGGGAACGTTGTTTGGGGTGGTGGGTTCGGTGGGGCTTCAGTATGCAACGATCGCAAAACGCCATGGGGTAATTGCAACGGCAGATAATTTAGACAAATCATTCTATGCGGCATTCAAACGATCGGGTTCTCCAGCCTTTCCTGGTGCCGCCACAGTAGATATTCCCAACCTTGAGTATGAATGGTGGAAGGAGATAACACGGGCTAGTTTTGAGGGCGCGCCAATGTTTGCTGACTTTGATGCATTTTTTGCGGATTTGTTCGCTTATTTTGCTAGTGGTGAGCCTTGGGCTATTTATCCAGAAACCATTCAAACCTTAGATTTTTTTCGCGAATTTGGAATTACGATCGGAATTGTCTCGAATTTTGATTCACGGCTTTATTCCGTATTACGATCGCTTTCATTGGATCATTATTTTCAATCTGTAACCATTTCAACTGAAGTGGGTGCCGCAAAACCGAATGGCAAAATCTTTACGATCGCCTTAGCAAAACATAATTGTATGGCTGGTGAGGCTTGGCATGTGGGCGATAGTCTAAAGGAAGATTATGAAGCAGCAACCGCAATGGGACTGCGGGGAATTTTGATCGATCGGAAGGCACCAGAAGGCTAGAGTCGATGCCTTGATGATTTCTAGCAAAAGCGATCGCACCGCTGAAAATTTGTGCTACCCTAGTATGAGAACGAGTTGGGCATGTAGCTCAGGGGATAGAGCATCAGGTTCCGGTCCTGAGGGTCGCAGGTTCGATTCCTGCCATGCTCGTTCAGTAAAACCTCTAGAGATTATGTAATCTTTAGAGGTTTATTTTTGGAAATGTATCATCAATAACTAAAGAAGTCACTTGCGACCCTGACCTACTTGCTCGACAATATAAGACGGAACCTTTCGAGAAAACGGTCTGGCAGACAAATGAGAAAATTGATTCAGGGATTGCGCGAGTTTCAGTCCAACTACTTCGTTAGCAACCAAGATCTCTTTGAACAACTCGGCGAAGGTCAGACCCCTGCCGTCCTTTTTATCACCTGCTCAGATTCACGCATCGTCCCCAGCCTTATGGTCAACGCAGATCCCGGCGATCTGTTTGTCATTCGCAACGCAGGCAACATTATTCCGCCCTTCGGAGCCGCCAATGGTGGAGAAGGTGCAGCCATTGAATATGCTATCCATGCCCTAAATATCACCCAAATTATTATCTGCGGCCATAACCACTGCGGAGCCATGAAAGGCTTACTTAAACTCAATGCCCTTCAGGAAGACATGCCGCTAGTTTATGACTGGCTTAAGCACACAGATGCGACCCGACGACTGCTTAAAGAAAATTATGGCGATTATAAAGGCGAAGAATTACTAGATATTGCGATCGCTGAAAACGTCCTCACCCAAATGGACAACATCAAAACCCATCCCGTCGTCCGATCGCGAATGCACCAAGGTAGCTTAAATATTTACGGTTGGATTTACGAAATCGAAACTGGAGAGATTCTAGCCTATCATCCCGAAACCAACTCCTTCGCTCCACCCCAAAGCCTTCTTTATCCGGAAGACTCCGCCGACGTTGTTCATGGAAAATTCATCACAACCGACGCACCCCCAGTGACCAGAAGTACGGTCCCAAGTCCTCCCACTTACGCCAATGCCATCGGAGCGAGTTGGGTCTCTGCTGAACAAGCCGATCGTATCTTCCGAGGCTCGAAATACTAGTAATTCTGACCCACTTCGATCGGCCTAACCCTGTTAAACAGGTGCAACAATAGGCTTGTGCATAACGTCTTGAAAAAATGGTTCCCAGCGTAACAGAAAATTCAAGACAATGTTGGTATCAATTAGAACTCTCATTAAAGGTACTTCTCTACTCGTCTCTCGTCCAACAGTCCAGTCACTTCGTCATCAGTCAGTGCGGGTTGGTCTGTTTTGAGCAATCCTCTCATCCGTCGAATCGCACAAAGTTCATGGAATATGAGCGACTTGCGTCTGATTATACGAAATCCTCCAAGAGACTGTAATCCATATCTAGCGCCCGCTACGAGAGATTCCGGAGAACCAGATTTCCCCAAAAATCATCTATGGCGGCTCTCGATCTAGTGCGGTAAACTTTCAATCCTGCAATCCTTACCCATCGAGAGCCGATCGACCCTCACTCATTTAGGGAATACTATAGACAGAGGGGTGTACTTCATTACACAAGCATCACTGTACATTTGAATATTCTTTTTGAGTATTTTTAAGAACTCTCACCTCGGCCCCCCCCCTTATATGGTAGGGCTGATTCTTTACTCAAAAGAAATCCTTAAACCTGCACTGTTACGTTGTTCATATTTTGATTTTCAACGAACTTGCAGGGATTCAGCAGTTTCTCTCTTTTAAGAGAATCAGCCCTACCCTTATATGGAACCAAACTCATCTTTTCGAGCTTCTTCGAGTTTGGATACCATGAATATCGCCTTAACATCTTTCGGTTTACCCCTCTGGGCAGAACAGAAAATTCGGGGTCTCAGTATTCGGCAAAAAATTGGGTTCGGGTATGGTATTGCGATAGGTACGGTTGTATTGGGAACACTTTTAGGCCTATCAATTGGAAACTATTATCAGAGTCAAGCCTTGCAAAAACGCAAAGTAGCGACCGATCAAAAAAGGTTCTCCTAGAATTGCCGTGGTCGGCATCCAGATATAGCGTTCATCGATTGGCTGTAAAATCAAGATGTTAGCCAGCAAGCGAGGGGCCTCATGGAGAATCAGATTCACATTCCACTCGATTTACCGGATGTCC
>JAPLHZ010000076.1 GCA_026389365.1 Cyanobacteriota bacterium | reverse complement strand
CAAATTTGGGCCATTGCGCGGAATGTTTCCCTCAATTTATATCGTGATCTTGGGTTTGAAAATATGGCTCAAGCTCAGCGACTGGCTAGCTTTAGTCTTAACACACTTAAACTTCTATTCAGAATGAAATAGCCCTGCCTCCAAACCCACAATTTTAGGGACCATAATTTTTCCCTGACTCCCCAAACTTGAGGCCGGGGGCGGATCCTTAGAGTCTCATTAGTCAATTAGGATTGCTATAATCGGCTAAATTTTTGTCAATGTTCGTCTTGAAGCGTTATTCTGTTCAGGGCGAAACTAAACAAAAATTAGTAATTTGTTTCCTTAGTCACATGTCTTTTCATTAAAAAACTGACAGGCTGTAGGTTGAGTTTCAGAATTATTTTTGTGGGCGAATTGGAAGTTAACGTATGAAGACTGTTCATCACTCTATTTTAGTTAGCATCGGGTTCTTGTTGACCCTTGGCTACAGCCCGGTCGTTCAAGCGGCTCCCGGCAACACCATCAAATCGTCACCCGAACTCACTCCAATCGCCCAGCTAGAACCAAATTCAACAACAACTCCGGCGTCTCCGCTCCTTAGCGCCCCGATCGTTGCCCCTGCGAACCTCAGGCCAACAGATTTAGGCAATGAATCCGTCAGCAAGGACACTGTGATCCCAAGCCTGAAAGCATTTCCCATAATGGACAAAGCTACCCCGCTTGTTCCCACGGCAATGCCGCCTGAAATGCCCGCTACTGTCGATATTCCAGTGGCTGTTCCAGCGCCAGACTTCCTCACCACTCCAGCGAATCCACTCCTGTTCCCGACTAAACCTGAAGAAGTTCAGTTAAAAGGGGTGCGAGCTTTGACTCTTCAAGAAACCATTGAACTCGCCGAACGCAACAACCGAGATCTCGCCATCAGCCATCTTCAAGTTCAGCAACAGCAAGCCGCCGTCCGCGAAGCCCAAGCCAGCCTGTACCCAACCCTTGACTTGCAAAGCAACCTGAACCGATCGCTCTCCGCCAGTGGGACACTAGGTATCAAAGCGGCTCAAGCCGATGCGATTACCCAATTTGGAAGTGAAGCCGCCGCTCGATCCTTAAGTCCCCAATCGTTCCGCCGCAGTATTGCCGACGAGTCAACGTTTTGGGACACCAGCCTACAGCTTAACTATGACCTCTACACCTCCGGCGCACGCGCTGCTAGACTCAGAATTGCCGCCGGAAATCTTCGTGCCGCAGAATTGGCGATGGAACGTGTTCGTGAACAACTGCGGTTAGATGTCACGGGTGAATACTACGACCTCCAAGAGGCAAACGAACAGGTTAACATCAATGAACAATCTGTCAGAAATTCTGAACAGAGTTTAAGAGATGCCAATGCCCAAGAGCGGGCCGGGTTGGGGACAAAATTTGATGTGTTGCGATCGGAAGTGCAACTGGCCAATAACCAACAGCAGCTTACCAATTCCCTTGCTAATGAAGAAATAAATCGGCGTAAAATTGCCCAACGTCTGAGCTTGCCGGAGTTTGTCACCGTGAGTGCAGCGGATGCAGTCCGTCCCGCTGGCACTTGGAAACTGAACTTAGAGGAAACAATTGTCACCGCCTACAAACAGCGGGTCGAACTCGAAGAACAACTGGTCCAACGTGACATCAGCGAAGCCGGACGCACACAAGCCCTTTCGGCCCTCGGACCTAGAATTCAATTGCAAGCTAGATATAATTTGTTGAAGATTTTTGAACAGCCCGTTAGTGAGCTGTCCTCTGGCTACTCTGTTGCAGCAGTGGCGACTTGGCGGCTTTTTGATGGCGGCACTGCCCGATCGCAGGCCCAACAACAAGAAGTAGGTAAGCAAATTGCCGAAACCCGCTTTACCCAAAGCCGAAATAACATCCGGTTTCAAGTCGAGCAATCCTATGCCACCTTGATCTCAAGTGGAAAAAATATTGAAACCACGACCAAAGCACTTGGACAAGCCTGTGAAGCTCGACGATTGGCAAAGCTTCGGTTTGATGCTGGAGTTGGAACCCAGACCGATGTACTCAATGCTGAAACAGATCTCACCCGATCGGCAGGCAGTCGTGTTACTGCTATTTTGAATTACAACCGATCGATCGCTCAACTACTCAGAGCCGTCAGTAATGTCGCTAAAGGATCAACGGTCTCCCCCGTCAGCACGTCCGCCCGCGCTGTCGGCAATCAGAAGCCAGACTTTTGTTCCACAGCCTATACAGAAATTCGTTAGGCACAGAAAGAAACCCGTTAAGCATTCACCTTGTAATCTCCTGTTCCCCCACCCCTCAGATTTTTATATGTCCCCCACTTTCCCAAACCCCACATCAACCACTGTTAAACGTAGCTTGCTAGTCCTTGCGACCCTCACCTTCAGTTCTGGGTTGAATCTAACCGCTGCTGCTGTCGAACCTGCGGCTTCTATTGATCCGCTCCCGCCCGCCAGAGCATTGCAAGTCGAGTCGGCTGATATTTACAGTGCTGATATTTACAGTAAAGGCGTAGCGAAAGAGGCCATCATCGATCGCACCGATTACAGCATTGGGGCCACTGTACGGGACATGACGATCGATCCTTTGGCGGGTCCAAGTGAACGAGTGAATGTTGACATTAGCAGCCGTGACCAAAAACCAGGATTTTCGCCTGCTTCTGAAAGCGCCACCGGAAATGCTCCGGCCCGACTTAATCTTGGCGACGGGATCGGAGGCTTAACTATTTCTTCAAACCAAGGCATTAGCTGGACTCCTGACGCACCTAACGAACAAAGCGTCATCCCACCGTTGCCGTCCTACCTGAATCAAAAACTTCTGCGTCCCTTCTCTCGCATCGGACTCCAGAACCTCAAATTTATTTATCCCCTTGCGATCCCGTCGCCTATCAGTTCGCTCTTCGGTTGGCGAATTCATCCCATTAGCGGTGCAAGCCGAATGCACACTGGTACGGACATCGCGGCCCCCGAAGGAACCCCTGTTCTCGCGGCTATGTCAGGAAAAGTTCTACTAGCGGATAACTTAGGCGGTTATGGGTTGACGATCGCTCTCGAACACAGCGATGGTACCCAACAAACCCTCTACGGACACCTTTCCGAAATTTTTGTCAAACCCGGTGAATTAATCCAACAAGGAGCCGTGATTGGCCGGGTTGGTAGCACCGGAAATTCTACCGGGCCACACCTTCACCTAGAATTCCGCCAGCTTACGGATGCGGGTTGGATGGCGATCGATCCGGGGACTCAGCTAGAGAATTCCATGAACGACCTGAGCAAAGCGCTCAAGAATGCGCCCACCGCTCAACAGCAAGCCCTCATGTTACAACCCCAACCCCTCACCAAACCCGCCCAATCTCTGAACCCCCAGTCCTTGAAATTTGATCTTCCTAACCTTTCCCTGCCTTTAATTTCGGTCCGCTAATGTTCGGCCCAGTAGACAAAATCGACTCAAGTCTATGGCAGCGTACAACATTCATTGCAAGCAGGGTTCTAGCTTGCGCGGTACAATGTCGCAAGGGATTTTAAAACAATTCCATTGCTCTATGATAAACGTTGCCTAGAAACGCTTTTATGGATTTCGCCACCCTTCTAAGCCAGCTAAATACTGGCGCGATCGTGCCTGAGGGCATCGTTATTGCAACTATTCTTGTCGTCATGGTTTCCGATTTGATCGTCGGACGCACCCGTTCAGCCCGGTTTACGCCCTATGTGGCGATCGCTGGATTGTTGAGCGCTGTGGTTGCGTTATATACCACTCAGTGGAATATCGAAAATCCGATCGCTTTTTTCGGAGAATTCAACAGTGATGCCCTGAGTGTCGCCTTCCGAGGCATCATTGCGCTGTCATCCGTGGCGACAATTTTAATGTCGGTTCGTTACGTTGAGCAGTCTGGAACCCCCGTCGCGGAATTTATCAGCATTCTGCTCACAGCGACCTTGGGCGGAATGTTTCTGTCTGGGGCCAATGAGTTGGTGATGATATTTGTCTCTCTGGAAACCCTAAGTATTTCGTCCTATTTGCTGACGGGCTATACCAAACGAGATCCCCGATCGAATGAGGCCGCGTTGAAATATTTGCTCATTGGTGCATCCAGTGCGGCGATTTTCCTCTATGGATCCTCGTTGCTCTATGGATTGTCGGGCGGGGAAACGGAACTCGGGGCGATCGCGGCGGCCATGAAAGATGCAAATCTTGGTTCGTCCATTGGCATTGTGATTGCTTTGGTGTTTGCGATCGCGGGGATTGCTTTCAAAATTGCGGCTGTGCCATTTCATCAATGGACTCCAGACGTTTATGAGGGATCGCCCACACCTGTTGTTGCCTTTCTATCGGTTGGGTCTAAAACGGCAGGATTCGCCCTAGCGATTCGATTGCTGGTTACGGTTTTCCCATTGGTGGATGAGCAGTGGAAGTTTGTCATGACGGCGCTGGCGATTCTCAGCATGATTCTGGGGAACGTTGTTGCGCTGGCCCAAACCAGTATGAAACGGCTGTTAGCGTATTCATCGATCGGTCAGGCTGGGTTCATCATGATTGGTTTGGTCATCGGCAGCGATGCGGGCTATTCCAGCATGATTTTCTACTTGTTGGGTTATCTGTTCATGAACCTTGGTGCCTTTAGTTGCGTCATTTTGTTCTCCCTTAGAACTGGAACTGACCAAATCAGCGAGTATTCTGGTCTCTATCAAAAAGACCCGCTTCTCACCTTGGCGCTGTCGCTTTGCTTGTTGTCCCTCGGTGGAATTCCGCCCCTTGTTGGCTTCTTTGGGAAGTTGTATATTTTCTGGGCGGGTTGGCAAGCGGGAGCCTATGGCTTGGTGCTTTTGGGTCTTGTTACCAGTGTGATTTCCATTTATTACTACATTCGTGTGGTGAAGATGATGGTGGTGAAGGAGCCGCAGGAAATGTCGGATTCTGTGAAAAATTATCCGTCTACCAGTTTTGATGGCGTGGGAATGCGTCCGTTGCAGGTGGGTTTGATTAGCGCGTTGGTCGCAACTACGATCGCGGGTGTTCTTTCTAATCCATTGTTTACCTTTGCTAATGCGGCGGTTGCAAAAACGCCGATGCTTCATGCGGTGAATACGGCGGCAAACAGTACTAAAGCGATCGCCCAAACGCCTTCGCCGAAACTTGTTAGTAGTGTTCCAAGTTCTAATTCATAACCTTTAGAGTTAGTAGTTCAATCAGCCGATCGTTTCTTTGTTGGGACGATCGGCTTTTTATTAGGAATGATTCGAGCCAGCTAAGATAGGATTGAGATCCTACTGGGAGAACGCGTATGACGATCGCTGAGCAAATTTATACTTTGGTTCAATCTCTTCCTCAGGATAAGGCGAGCCAGGTTTTAACCTTTGCCGAATCAATTCGGGGTGAGTTAGGGAGGAGTCAATCGGGTCATGCGATTGATGAACTTCCTTGGGCAGAGTTTGTGTATTCGCTTGCTGGGGCTTGGGGTGACGATTTCCCTTCTCTTGAAGAGATTCGCGGAAATGCGGGTCAGGATATTGTGAGGGAGAGTCTGTAGATGTACGTTTTGGATACGAACACGCTGATTTACTATTTTAAAAATCAGGGACAAGTTGCTCAAAAGCTAGCGGCTGTAGCGCCACAGGAAATCATTATTTCTACAATTGTTCTTTTTGAACTCCAAGTTGGCATCGCAAAATCGACTTCGCCTTCAAAACGCATTCAACAACTTCAACAACTCTTGAGTCGTGTGAGTGTTGTACCTTTCGATCGGGCTGCGGCTACGGCTGCGGCAACTATTCGCGCTCAATTGGAGCAGCAGGGAATGCCTATTGGTCCGATCAATGGTTTGATTGCAGGAGTAGCGGTGGCACGACAGGCAACGATCGTAACTCGGAATATCGGTGAGTTTTCGAGGGTTGCTGGGTTATCGATCGTGGATTGGTATTGATATTCAAGAATTGCCCGATCTCAAAATCCATACTAAAAACTGTGAAGAACTTTTGTGGTGGAGTTCTTATGGTGGGTCGCGTCGATCGCTCCTAGTGCAATTGTTGGATCAACGATCGGGGAAAATAATTGGCGATCGAGGATTTAATTGAAGTGGTTGAAGAGTAGAAGAGGGACGATCGGTTTATCTGCTGGAACGGCGATTGTTATTGCAGGCTGGGGTTCTGGTTTTATCTGGGGTTGTGGATTAGAGATTGGGGAAGGGCGTTGACGCAGTCGGTCGGAGACCTATCGAGTTCGGGAAAGCGCGATCGCGCAATTATCAGGAATGTTATAGTGATTAGATTGATGATGCGGAATTAGGTCATGAAATTAGCGAATTTATCATTTCTGGAGCGGGGGATTTCGTCGTCGGATCGATCGGCGGAACGGTTGGGGATGATTTATAGTATGGATGCGTTGATTCCAGGGTTTTATGTTTGGGTGGGAGGTTGGACGTTTTGTTTGGGTGGAAGTGAGGCAGAGAAGAACTATTCAGGGATGATTCATCGATCGATCGGGGTTACGATCGTTTTACCGGGATATCGAATTTTCAGTACGTATCACGGTAGCTATGACGCTTGATAGACATCGGATTGATGGAGTTGCACCCATTACAGCGAAGATTTTACCTGCTGAGGTTTTTGATGAGCGATTGTCTCAGGCTGGATATACGAAGGCGGGTTCGGCTCCGGCTCAAGGAAATCGGCTTAAGGTTTGGTGGGTTCATGCGGAGTATGCGAGGGTTGAGGCCATTTATAGTCCTGATGGGGCGACCGCAATTACGGCCTATCATGTTGCGGTTTAGGGAAAGCCGATCGGCTTTGGGATTTTCTAATTGAGTTGGGGAAAGGGCGATCGACTTCGGGATTCTGTAACTTGACTTGCTCGTTTCATTCCCATACTCGCTGAACCTCATACAAATCAAATTTTTTATCACCACTCATCAATACCATCGATCGTGCCGTCACCTGTGCCACTAAGATTCGGTCAAACGGATCACGATGATTGTCGAAAAAAGGCAATGTTAAATAGGTCTGAGTGTCCTCAAAGTCGATCGATACTATTTCGATCGAGAATCGTTCAAGCAGCTTTTTTAAATCGTGGAATTCAATCTTTAACTTGAGTTTACCTAGTCCACTCTTAATAGCAATTTCCCATAGACTCACAATACTGACATAGAGATCATGGCGAGTATCTTCGAGAATTTCGGCGGCAGTGGACGTTAGCTACGGACTATCCTCCAAGTACCATATCAAAACATGGGTATCAATCAAAAATCGCATGATTACATGGGTATCAATCAAAAATCGCATGATTACATATACTCCTGCATATCTTCAAGCGGAGCATCAAAATCATCCGACATCCAAATCTGACCTTTCAAGCTACCTAATCCACCTCGTTTAGCACGCGGCTCGATCAGATCGCTATTCGTTTTTGGATATCGCTCGGACAAAAACTCGATGTAATGCAAGACCTCAGTTTGGAGTGACTCCGACAACTGTTCCAACTTCTCTAGAATGATTGGCTGAACCATGATGTTTCCTCCTTTGGATTTACGGTTTCTGATGATCTACAGTATCGGGCATTTTTTGAATGATTTCCATCGTTTGAATACTTCCGATGCAGGCTCTCTCAAGCCACAGGACTTATTGTCGCTCAACTCCAACTACTCCAAACGGAATCTCAGCAAAGCCGATTCACTAGAGGTGAGGCTCTGCCAATGTTGAACTGGAGAAGAGGGAAAGCGCGATCGGGTTCGGGATTTTGTAACTGAGTTGGGGAAGGTGCGATCGACTTAGGGATTTTGTAACTGAGTTTGGGAGGTGCGATTCCCAAGGGAGGCTTCGCTAACGTCCTTCCTTTTGTTGGGGCTTGGGGTGAGCAGGGGAGATGGACGACCGATAGAAGTTCCAATTGATTGTGGGGTTGTGATCGTGGAAGAGCATCTTTACACTCAATTCTAGATAGAAGCATCTGCTTCAGCTTGTGCTAGCGTTAGAGCAACCTGACGGCAATGTTGTAGAAAGTTTCCCTGCTTTTTCATAATTTGAATCTTAATATATTCAAGTTCTTCTGGTCCCCCAGCTAGCTGTTTTTCTAGAGTAAGGCGACGTTGATTATATATTTGGTCAAGTTTTGGCGTTGATTGTACCGATGTTGGGTTTTGACGAAATCTTCCTTCAAGACGATTTCGCCAACTAACTAAGTCTTGGGTTCGTTTATCACCAAATCCTGGAACTGCCCTAACCTTTAATTCAGTAATATCCGCAGCAGTCTCAATGCCCCAAGCTTTAAGTTTCATGGTCAAACTTTCGCCGATTCCTGCAATACCAGCAGTCTCGACGAAAAATGTATCTAGATAGGCAATGAGAGAGTTTTCATGCCTTTCACGATCATAAGATGATTTCAATTGCCCCCATTCCTGATAAAGATTTTTCAAAAAATCCTTTTTAGCATTAAATTTTTGATTCCATTCATTTTTACGCCATGTACTCTGAAGAATCTGCCATTCTGTTCTAAGTCTACTGACTATTTTTTCACGCTCAAGTCTTTCTTCTTTATTGGGATCTCCAAGAAAGAAGTTGACAAATAATGTCCACAACCCTGGATTATTTTGAGGAAGTGGGCGTGGTGTAACTGAATTTAATGGAATCCCTATAGGAAATTGTGTGACAGGGATAGGTTGAACTAACTGAATTTTTTTCCAACTTTGATCCGGATCGGGTATCGGACCTCCAGGATCAGGAGGAAAGTATATGATTCCGCTGCTATCTAAACGGCACCAAGGGCAACTATTTAACTGTCCATAGTATTTGTGCGCAGAATTTTTACCACATGTTCTTAAGCTATTTTTAAGAGTATCCAGTTCCTGAATCCACTCTTTTGCTGTAGGTCTAGAAGATTGGATAGATGACGCCTCATTAAATGCTCTCTCAAAAAGAAGACTTAAACGATATGGAATAGTATTCATTCCTAAAACATTAGGAGGCGGGGTCATTTTCTTAGAAACTGATTCTATGCCATAAGCATAGCGATACTCTAAAATAGCAAGTTCGATCGGCATATCTCCTTTACCAGAATATCGCCCAGCAAAGGGATGTCTTCCCATAAATAATAGATGGAAGCAAACTAAAGCAAGACCAAAATTATCATGATTTTGAGAACGAATAATTCCTCTGAAAGGCTTATTTTGCAACTCAGGTGCTGTGAATTGTGGGACACCTACATCACAAGTATGAATCTGGCTATTTGACTTAATTTGAAATGAATCACAATCAATTAGTCTACAAGTTGCATCCATTGCAACTAAGATATTACCTTGATTCACATCACCAACGATATGACCATGGCTATGAACTACATCAAACATATATGCCACATTTCTAGCAGCGTGAATCAAGAAAGCCCAATCTGCTTTTGGAAAATCACGTTTACGATGTGCTGGTCCATATAAATTGTGTATTTCACGATACCCTGTCACTTTGGGCATGATGAGACCATAAATTGCTCGTCGTGAACTGTCTTGTAATAGATCAGTTGGCCATGCCGCAATTTTCCCAAGCTGCGGTGTTGCAACCTTGACCATATTTTGTAACTTACTAGCCTGTTGTGGATCAACTTTTTGATGATAAATTTTGGCTACATGACTAGGCAAGTTCTGAATCTCATAGACAGAACCTTCGCCACCTTTACCAATTAGATTTCCCAAATTAATGGATTTATTATTGCTAGCGTAGAGTGCCGGAAGGTTTTGCATGGATTACTACAGAGTCTTAGTATATTTCATCAGATTGGATCGTTTAATCGACATGCCAGAATAAGTGTTTTATCATCATTTGTTCGATCATTCACAGACTTAGAATTTAAAAATGCTGCAAGCTGATCTTTAATCAATGGTAATTCCAGATCTGAAACTTGTCGAAGATACTCAAACTGTGGGCGAAAGAATGGAGCGTAGGCACTCTGAGTATCATACTTCAGAGCTAATCCTTGAATACCATCAGTAAAAAGAGCAATTTCATTGATTGTTTGATTGACAATTTTAAATTGCAAATTCTTAATGGCAGAATCATCGGTAACAAAATACGTCATGTTTGCATATTCACCTGACTGTGGCCAAAATACGGGTTCATAATTCTCAGCCGTATTAATGACAATTCCACCGTCACCAAGCTGTAAAAATATTGATTTCTTTTGACCGACTATTGCCAAAACAAGTGTTGCTGCAAATTCGCGCTTTTCTACACCTCGCTCCTTTGCAACACGTTTAATTGTTTGGGCAGCATATCGAGTTAACATAATAATCCATCTGCCAACCACATCTTCATCCGCTTGTTCTAAGCTCCATCCTTTTTCGATATAACGAGTTAATTTACCCAGAAAACATTCACAAACTATTCTCGATCCTTCATCTGAATAAGTAGCACTGCCAGCACCATCAGAAGCAACTAAAACCAAGAAGTCATTACCATCTTTATGGGTCACTAATTTACAGAGTGAAAAATCTTGACAGGGTATATTCGACTCGATATGAGATGTCCCTTGTACTGATGTTGACGTAAATCTCCACTTAATCATACAGATGCCCAGCCACTTGGAGGAGATAGAGGGACTTCTGTGCCTGGAACAGATTGTGACACCGATTTCATTGACGAAGATAACCACTGAAAAAGTTCTCTAAATTTGAGACCTTGCAGTTTAATTGGCTCACGTACAGAGATTTGTCGCAAGATATCCATTCTCGCCCCTTCTACACCAACAGCAAAAAATGCAAATGATTTCTGTTGTTCCCCTTCACGTAAGAGCATTGCAGCTCTTTGCCACTCATCGGTCGGACCACCATCAGTAATCAGAAAAATCCAGGGTCGGAAATAAGAAATACCATTACTCCGATATACATTTTTCCGCTGTTCAAGGGACTGCAATGCGATTTCGATGGCTGCACCCATCGGAGTATCTCCGCCAGCTTGCAAAACAGGAGGATAAAAATTTTCAGCAGTTTGAAATTCGACAACACTTTCTACAGGTCCAAAAGTAATAATAGATACTTCGACTCGCTTTGCAGCTAAAGAATCTGCGAAAAGCTCATCTTTGAATGTCACCAATCCATTATTAAGCTCTTGAATGGGTGCTCCCTGCATCGAGCCAGAGGTATCTAGTAACAAAATACATGGACATCTAGGTTCTGGATTATCAGCAAACTCGACTCCACCGAATGGAACTTGCTCAAGATTATCAAAATCGTTACTGTACATATCTCTACTAAGTTATTTTAGTGATTAACTGTGGATTTGTATAAAATTATACGTGGCAACATTATAACAAAAAATGATGTTGATCGCCATCTCCTAGATCGCCCCATCCCCCTTAATTTCCCGCCTCAAAACCAACTTAACCGCACCATACAACTCACAAACCAACCCCTCCAACTCATGCTCAATATCCTGCCAACGTCCCAGCTTACTCGTCCACTTCCCACTCGGTAATTGCCTCGCCGCATGAGTCGGTTCACCATCCGCCGTCGCATACAACGCAATCTTCTTAAAGCCCACTTCTAATTCAGAACCCTCACAAGGCAAAAAAACCAACGTCCCATAAGCCCGAACAAAAGCCTCAATGGTCAACTCAGCAGGCACACCATCAACCCAATAATAGGGACTCTCAGGCTCCAAAGGATTCCACCAACGGTCATCTTCCCCCGCCGCCCAAGCAAAACAATTGTAAGCCGTCGCCGTAGGACTCGTAACGCGATAACCCGTTGCCACTAAATTAGGAAACGAAATCTCTCGATAAGGCTCCAACCTACCATCGATAGCCATTTTCCTGCCCCCACTTCAACCAAGCCGCCGCCATCTGATCCAATCGTCCCCGTGCATCACCCGTCACAGGATTCGCTCCCGTAATCACCTCCAAAGCCCAAAACCAATGATCCGGCTCCCGTTCCAACTCCCGCAAAATCAATGGCACCACAGGCTGACCCATCCCAATAATGCGCTGATAAGCCGGATGAATCACCATCTTCTGCACCAGCGACAGCATCCCCGTTTCCCGCTGCCACTGTTCCACTAACACCAGAAACCGTTCCTCCAAGGCTGAAGTCTCCACCCGAGGAAAGGTATAAGTTGCATTTCCCCGATCGATGACCATTTCCATCCCAAAACCTCCATCAACGCATTGATTCTAATTCCTAGTTTGCCAATCCTACTTCAAGCCGCCGCAAACTCCGTCAAAGGACGCTTAGTCGGATGCTGGAACCCAAGCACAATATCCTCAGACGGAACCCCCATCTCCAACAACTCATCCACCATGCTCTGCTTCGTCCAATCCTCCTCCACCCAGATCTTCCCCTGCTCGATTCTCATATAAACCGTCACCCCAAAATTCCGCCGCTTCCCATCCCAACCCACCGACAACCAAAGATACTGATCCCGTACCTCATCAAAACTCACACATTCCTCCACCCCCGATCGATTAGCCCCCGCCGCCCAATCCCGGTATTCCAGCAAAATCTTCTGAATCACCTGTCGATAATTCGCTAACTTATCCATTGCACAATTTCCTCCTTCTCAATATCCACAACAATCAAAGGAATCTGACTCGCCCGCCTCAGAAAATCAATCCCATCCCGCTGGAAGAAATTTTCATAGGTAATATCGTCGATCGTGAGATAACGCCGATACTCCGGTTCCGTCTCCCGAATCAAATCTCGATAGATCACATACTGTCCCACAGCCCCATGGAGATCATTCATCAACGATCGACCCACAAAGCTTTTGATCTCCACAACAATTTTTTCGCCCTCTCGCGTTGCTGCGATCGGTCTTTCTGCTGCCAGATCCGCATACAAATCAATATCCTTATACCGAATGCGGTAAGGGTCCGCCGTAATCTGCCATCCATCCTTCAGCAGGGCAGATTTCACTGCATCGTGATAAAGATCCTTCGCTGGCAAAGTACTATCTCCTCTCATCTAGAACTGATCCCATCATAGCGAACCTTATGGAACTTAAAATCCTCCAAAGTCAAGCAAAGCAAACTCCACAATGGCATCATAAAAATGCGATCGTCTCCCTCTCCACTCGCTCCATGCAACATCTCGAACCCCTTCTCCAAATAGACCACCACAAAGCCGCCCTCACCCGCCACGCTCTCTCAAACCCCGTCCGATCGAACCTTCGCTTACCTCAGGTTACCCAGCCGATCGAACTAAACGGGGTCGATCGGGAGATTTCCAGCGTGAAGGGCGTGGGTTGCGCTGATGGCGAGTTCTACAAATTTTCCTTGTTTTAAAATCTGATGATAGTCTGCAACGATTCCCGGTCCGGGAGGCTTTACCAACGGTGCGGCTTCGGGGAGTTTGCCAATGCGGTATTTTGTCGCAATTTCCCAAGCGGTCGCGCTGCTGACGAGAATTTGATTCTCTGGGTTTTGAATGATGACTCTATGCTTATCTTTGAGTTGGGAATCGTTAAAGAGCCACCACAGTAAGATGTGAGTGTCGATGAGGTAGCTCATTCCCATGCTTGGAGTTCTTCTTCTGGTAAGGGTTCAAAGAGTGAACTGTTCAGTTTCCCGGTGAGTAAACCTGGTGTGCGGGGTTGGGGTTGTTCTTTTTGTAATGAAAGACGAAAGAGATGAATCATTTCATAGAGTGCGTCAAGGTTTTCTTCTGGGATGTCTTGCAGTTCTTGGATGATTTTCTGATGCAGCATGGAGTCTCCTACGATCGCTTCTAGGGATGAATTCGATGCTCGAACTGAGATGAGGTCTAAGCCTATTTATTTTAACCCACTATTTTGACGTGCTTGATGGTCTGAAATCGCGACTTTTTTCGATCGTCTCAAGTGGGGAAAGACGATCGACTTCGGGATTTTGTAACTGAGTTGGGGAAGGGACGATCGGATTCGGGATTGTGTAACTTGGTTGAGGAGAGTGCGATCTGAGATTACCAAGGTTATGTTGTTTAGCCTTTGTCAGCTACGGAGAAATAAACGTTATACTTAGAAAATAGGGCTGTGTGCCATGTATTAATAGATATAACCTAACCGTTTAACACGATCGCGTGGGATCGGGCGAGTCTGAAGTGATGGATAAGAAGAAGCTTACCGAACGCGATATTTGTACGAAGTATATTACTCCAGCGCTGGAGAAGGCGGGTTGGGATATTTTGAGGCAGGTTCGTGAAGAGTTCCCGTTGACCGATGGGCGGATTCTGGTGCGTGGCAATCTGCATACTCGGGCACGAAATAAACGGGCTGACTATGTGCTGTTTTATAAGCCAAATATTCCGATCGCTGTCATTGAGGCAAAAGACAATAAGCATTCCTTGGGGGATGGGATGCAGCAGGGGCTTGGCTATGCTGAGATGATTGAAGTACCTTTTATTTTTAGTTCTAATGGTGATGGTTTTCTATTTCATAACAAGCTTGCGACGGATGGCATTATTGAACGTGAGTTAAGTTTAGAGGAATTTCCGACTGCTGAGATGCTGTGGGGATTGTGGGCGAAACATCGAGGATTGTCTGAACAGCAGGAAGGTTTGCTGACGCAGGATTATTATAGTGATGGGAGTAGCAAGACCCCCCGTTATTATCAATTACTAGCCATTAATAAAACCATGGAGGCGATCGCGAAGGGGCAAAATCGGGTTTTGTTGGTGATGGCAACGGGGACGGGAAAGACATTTACGGCATTTCAGATCATTTGGCGGTTGTGGAAGGCGAAGGCGAAGAAACGGATTTTGTTTTTAGCCGATCGGAATATCTTGGTCGATCAGACGATGACGAATGATTTTAAGCCGTTTGGGTCGGCGATGACGAAGATTAAGAAACGGCAGGCGGATAAGTCCTATGAAATTTATTTGTCACTGTATCAGGCGGTGACGGGAAATGAAGAGGATCAGAAGATCTATAAACAGTTCAGTCGCGGCTTCTTTGATTTGATTGTGATTGATGAATGTCATCGGGGGAGTGCGGCGGAAGACTCGGCTTGGCGGGAGATTTTGGATTATTTTTCGTCAGCGACTCAGATTGGGCTAACGGCGACGCCGAAGGAAACGAGGGAGATTTCTAATACTGATTACTTCGGAGAGCCGATCTATACCTATTCACTGCGGCAGGGAATTGAGGATGGGTTTCTTGCGCCTTATAAGGTGGTGAGGATTGATTTGGACAAGGATGTGTCTGGGTGGCGACCGGGTAAGGGGATGGTGGATAAGTATGGTCAGGAGATTGAAGATCGGATTTATAATCAGCGGGATTTCGATCGGACGTTGGTGTTGGAGCAGCGGACGCAGTTGGTGGCGCGGAAGATTAGTGAATTTTTGAAGCAGACAAATCGGTTTGATAAGACTATTGTGTTTTGTGAAACTATCGATCATGCGGAACGGATGCGGCAGGCGTTGGTGAATGAGAATGCAGATCTGGCGGCGGCAAACTCTCGGTATGTGGTGCGGATTACGGGGGATAATGAGGAGGGAAAGGCAGAATTGGATAATTTCATTTTTCCTGAATCTCAGTATCCAGTGATTGCAACGACTTCTAAGCTGATGACGACGGGGGTGGATGCGCAGACTTGTAAGTTGATTGTGTTGGACCAGCGGATTCAGTCGATGACGGAGTTTAAGCAGATTATTGGGCGTGGGACGCGTATTAATGCGGACTATGACAAGTTTTATTTTACGATTATTGATTTTAAGAAGGCGACGGAGTTATTTGCTGATCCGGATTTTGATGGCGATCCGGTGCAGATTTACGAGCCGAAGGATTTGGAGGATTCGCCTGTGCCGCCTGATGTTTTAGAGGAGGGCGGGGATGAAGCGGAGGACGATCGTTATCCCGATGCAGATGACAAAACCCATTGGAACCGTGCGGCTGAAGCTGATACGACTGATGAGGGAGCGCGGCGGTATGTGGTGGCAAATGTGGAGGTGACGGTTGCGGCGGAGCGGGTTCAGTATTTTGATGCGAATGGGAAGCTGGTGACGCAATCGCTGAAGGACTATACGCGCAATGCGTTGACGAAGGACTTTGCGACGTTGGATGAGTTTTTGCGGCATTGGAGTGATGGGGAAAAGAAACAGGCGATCGTTGATGAGTTAGCCAATCAAGGTGTATTCTTTGAGGCGCTGGCTGCTGAGGTGGGGAAGGATTGTGATCCGTTTGATTTGTTGTGTCATGTTGTCTGGGGACAGCCGCCGCTGACTCGCAAGGAACGGGCGGACCAAGTGAAAAAGCGGGATTACTTTACAAAGTATGGCGATCAGGCTCGGCGAGTTCTGGAAGCGCTGCTGGATAAGTATGCGGAGGGCGGCGTGGGAGAGATTGAGGAAACTCAGATTTTGACTGTGGTGCCGTTTTCGGAATTTGGGACGCCGATCGAGATCATTCGTTCTTTTGGTGGGAAGGATGGTTATCAGCAAGCGGTGCGGGAATTGAAACAGTCGCTGTATAGTGCGTAAGCCCAATGTACTGGCGAACCGCCCCCCGGCCCCCAATTCTGGGGGAGCAAGATGATTTTGGATAACCTGGAAGGCTGAGATTTAAGTTATGGCGATCGGAACATTGGTTAAAAGCATTCAGGACATCATGCGGAAGGATGTCGGGGTGGATGGGGATGCTCAACGGATTAGTCAGATTGTTTGGTTGTTGTTTCTGAAGATTTTTGACGATCGGGAACAGGAATGGGAGTTGACGGTTAAGGATTATAAGTCGCCGTTGCCGAAGGAGTTTCGTTGGTCAAATTGGGCGAAGGATTCGGAAGGGATGACGGGCGATGAGTTAATTGATTTTGTCAATAACCGTCTGTTTCCTGTTTTGAAAACTTTAGCGACGACTTCTGGAGTTTCGGCCTATGGAAAGGTCGTGGGGGAAGTGTTTGAGGATGCTTATAATTACATGAAGTCGGGGACGTTGTTGCGTCAGGTGATTAATAGTATTGAATCCAATGTGGATTTTAATTCATCAAGCGATCGGCATCTTTTTAATGATATTTACGAGAAGATCTTGGCGGATCTTCAGTCGGCGGGAAATGCGGGAGAGTATTATACGCCGCGTGCTGTGACGCAGTTTATGGTGGATATGCTTGATCCGCAGTTAGGGGAGAAGATTCTTGATCCGGCTTGTGGAACGGGCGGATTTTTGACAAATGTGATTGAGTATTTGAAGCCGCAGATTAAGACGGCGGACGATCGTAAAACACTAGAAAGTAATATTACTGGAATTGAAAAGAAGCCACTGCCGCATATGCTGGCGATGACGAATGTGATGTTGCATGGGATTGATGTGCCGAGCAATATTCGCCATGATAATACGTTGAGCCGTCCTTTGAGAGATTATGGACTGCGCGATCGGGTGGATATGATTATTACGAATCCGCCGTTTGGGGGAATGGAGGAAGATGGGATTGAGTCTAATTTCCCGAAGAAGTACCAAACGCGAGAAACAGCAGATTTGTTTATGGCGTTGATTATGAATTTACTCAAGCCGGGTGGCCGATCGGCGGTGGTGTTGCCGGATGGGTTCTTGTTTGGGGAAGGGGTGAAGACGAATTTGAAGCGGGAGTTGTTGGAGTCGTTTAATTTACATACGATCGTGCGTTTGCCCAAGGGTGTATTTAGCCCGTATACGAGTATTAATACGAATATTTTGTTTTTTGAGAAAGGTGGACCGACTAAAGAGGTTTGGTTTTTTGAGCATCCTTATCCGGTGGGTTATAAGTCCTATTCTCGATCGAAGCCGTTGACGATCGGGGAGTTCGATCGGGAGAAGAAATGGTGGAAAAAACGGACAAAGAATGAATATGCGTGGAAGGTTTCGGCGACGGAGATTGCGGCGCGAAATTACAATTTGGATTGCAAGAATCCCTATGAAGTGGAGGTGAATCACCGAGATCCGGATGAGCTGATGGTGGAATATCTGGAACTCGATCGGGAGATGAAGTCTGTGCAGGATGCGCTGAAACAGGAACTGATGGATGCGTTAATGCGATGCTCTACGAGCGACCTTGGGTCATCGAGTGGAGGGCTGTGATGATGGTGGAATCTAATCGTCTGGAATATAAACGAGAATTGACCGATGGATTTGAACGGGAGGCGATCGCGTTTCTTAATTATCGGGATGGTGGGGTGATTTATATTGGGATTGATGGAGATGGCTCGGTGGTGGGCGTGACGAATTGTGATGCGGTGCAGCTTGCGATTAAGGACCGATTGAAGAACAATATCTTGCCGTCTTGTCTGGGACTTTTTGATGTGATTCATGAAGTCCGTGAAGGGAAAGATATTATCAAAGTGACGCTGGCGAGTGGTTCGGAAAAGCCTTACTACTTGCGCAAGTATGGCATGTCTGAAAAGGGTTGTTTTGTGCGGATTGGGAGTGCGGTGGAACCCATGCCGGGGCGAATGATTGAGGATCTTTTTTCTAGACGGACGCGCAATTCGATCGGGTTGATTCGATCGCGGCGACAGGATTTGAGGTTTGAGCAGCTTAGGATTTATTATCAGGAATCGGGATTGACGCTGGGGGATCAGTTTGCGGCGAATCTTGAATTGTTGACGGAAGATGGAGCTTATAATTATGCGGCTTATTTGCTGGCCGATCGCAATGGAAATTCGGTACAGGTTGCGAAATATCGGGGACTCGATCGGTGTGATTTGATTGATAGTAATGAGTATGGCTATTGTTCATTGATCAAGACTTGTAAGCAGGTTCTCGATCGGCTGGCGGTGGAAAATCGAATGGCGACGCGGATTACGTCTAAGGAACGGATTAATCATTGGTTATGGAATACGGTTGCGCTGCGTGAGGCGGTGATTAATGCGATTATTCATAATGATTTTACGAATGAGTTGGTGCCTAAGTTTGAGATTTTTGACGATCGGCTGGAGATTACGTCTGCGGGTTCGATCGAGGAGGGTAAAGAACAGGAGGACTTTTTTGCAGGGTTTTCGATTCCTCGAAATAAGATTTTGATGCGAGTTTTTAAGGATCTCGACATTGTGGAATATCTGGGTTCTGGAATGCCACGCATCCTGAAAGCCTATCCTAAAGAGTCTTTCATGTTTACAGCTAATTTCATTCGCACGACATTCCCAATTTCGTTAGAGGCGCTGGAGCTAGAGCGGGAAGGCTCACAAGAAACGCGGGTAGAAATACAGGAAACGCAGGTAGAAATCAACGAAACGCGGGTAGAACCACAGGAAACGCGGGTAGAAATCAAGGGAACGCGGGTAGAAACGGCGAGGAGAATTCTACAAGTCCTAAGAGAAAATCCAGAAATGACTTTAGCTGAGGTCGCAACAACGATCGGAAAATCTGTAAGTGCTATTGAAAGAGCCAGTGCTAAATTGGTTGAAGCAGGCTATCTGAGACGGATTGGACCACGGAAAGGTGGTCGTTGGGAAGTTGTGGAGGATGGTCATGAATAACGAAACTGCGGCACTTTTAGAAAAGCATTTTGATACGGCCTTTGATTCACCTAATGGAATTAAAAAACTCCGCGAACTGATTTTGACTTTGGCGATGCAGGGTAAGTTAGTGCCGCAAGATCCGATCGATCGACCCGCTAGCGAACTTTTGAAGGCGATCGAGACCGAGAAAAAAGCTCTCGTGAAAGAAGGAAAAATCAAAACTCCTAAACCATTGCCAGAAGTTACACCTGATGAGATTTCCCATAATTTGCCGAAGAGTTGGGAGTGGGTGCGATTAGGGGAAATAGGAGAAATAAATCCTCGAAATGTTTGTAATGATGATACCGAAGTAGGCTTTGTTCCGATGCCGCTTATTTTTGCAGGATACAGAGTTCCTCATAAATTTGAGGTGAGAAGGTGGTTTGAAATCAAAAAAGGCTATACACATTTTGCAGATGGAGATATAGCTTTAGCAAAAATCACACCATGTTTCGAGAATAAAAAATCATGTATTTTTAAGAACTTACCTAACGGAATTGGAGCAGGTACTACAGAAATTCATATTTTCAGAAATACCTTTAAATCCATATATCCAGAATATTTATTAGCGTATTTAAAAGATCCAAGATATATATCTTTAGGGACTTCTAAAATGACTGGTTCTGCTGGACAAAAGCGTGTTCCAACTGATTTTTTCACATTAAATCCGTTCCCCCTTCCACCACTAGCAGAACAACACCGAATCGTTGCCGAAATCGATCGATTAATGGCGCGTTGTGATGAACTCGAAAAGCTGAGGACCGATCGCACCCAAAAGCGAACCATCGTTCATACGGCTGCGATCGATCGATTGCTCACGGCTAAGGACGATCGAGACTTCAGCAACGCCTGGAGCTTCATCACGCAACACTTCAGAGAACTCTACTCCGTTAAAGAGAATGTGATCGAACTTCGCAAAGTCATTCTTCAACTCGCTGTTATGGGGAAGTTGGTACCGCAAGATCCGAATGATGAGCCTGCTAGTGAATTGTTGAAGGCGATCGAGCTTGAGAAACAGCGGTTGGTTAAGGAAGGGGAGATTAAGAAGCCTAAAATCTTACCTAATATTAAACTTGAGGAAATACCCTATCCATTACCTAAAAGTTGGGAATGGGTAAGGTTCTTCACTATCAATACTGTAAAGTCAGAGCTTGTATCAGCAAAGGATTACCCACTAGAGAATCAAATCGCTCCGGATTCAATAGAAAAAGGAAGTGGTCGCTTATTATTACACCGCACTGTCGAGGAGTTTGGCGCAACAGGACCAAACAACAGATTTCATAAAGGACAAATACTCTATTCCAAGATTCGTCCATCTTTGAATAAAGCTGTGATTGCACCTTATGGAGGTTTATGTAGTGCAGATATGTATCCAATTCAAACATTTGTAGATCTCAAATTTATGCTTAAGGTAATACTATCAGAGGTGTTTTTAGAACAAGTTCGCCAAGCTGAAAATCGTGTAAAAATGCCTAAGCTCAACCTGGAAAGTTTAAGTATCTTCCAAATTCCACTTCCACCACTAGCAGAACAACACCGCATTGTTGCTAAAATCGATCGGTTGATGGAACTTTGCGATCGATTAGAAGCGTCGATCGAAGCCACTAAACTCAAACAATCTGATTTGCTGAATGCCGTCATGTCGCGGGTGTAGCGATCACTATCAATTCAAGACCGATCGATCTAAGTAGTGTAAAAAGACTCACGCCAAAAGCTATTTATGTAATACTAAAATTTAGGTGGCAATCCATTGAGGTGAAATCATGACTCTTGACGACTTGACCCCAGCCATAAAAGAAGAAATTAAGACGATCGCTGCTCAACATGGTGCCTTTAATGTACGAGTATTCGGATCCATTGCGAAAGGAGAAGCCACCCCAAATAGCGATCTAGATCTACTCGTTGATTATGACTTAGACAAAATAAGTCCTTGGTTTCCGGTCCGACTGATTCGAGATCTCGAAAACTTACTTAACATCAAAGTCGATATTGTAACCAGTAAGGGACTAAAACCTAGAATTCGCAACGAGATTTTGCAGGAGGCTCTAACCTTGTGAGAAACGATCGAGAAAGAATTCAAGACATCCAAGAAGCCATCAATAAAATTGAAAAATATGCAATTCGAGGAAGAGAAGAATTTCTCGCCAACGAACTAATACAAAGTTGGATACTCCTGCAATTACAAATTATTGGCGAAGCAGCGCGATCGATGAATTCCCATACCCATGAACAATATCCAGAAATTAGCTGGCGAGATATTATTGACTTTCGCAATCTATTAGTCCACGAATATTTTCGAGTCGATCTAGAACTAATTTGGCAACTCGTCGAAAAAGAACTACCCATTTTTAAACAGCAAATCAACTTAATCCTGCAACAATAATCGCCGCCACCTTTATGCGCACGATAAACCGAGCCTGCCGCATCCGGTAACTCCGCTGGTATCATATCCATACCTCATGAATAGTGGGGAACGATCGCCTTGATGTTTTCCAGGCAAGAGGCGATCGTCATTTGAATATCTTCATTAAAGGACGAGTACTCGTCCCGTGTCAAGCATGGGTTTGGTCAGGCTAAAGATTCGACAATTTGCTCAGGAAAAAGGCTGGAGCTTAAAGGAGGTTTCGACGCGATCGGGAATCAATTACAGCACCTTAAAAACCTATGCAAATTCGGCAGGAATGGCAACGGTTGACGCGACGGCATTGCTGAAGTTGGCGCGGACGTTTGAGGTGGCGATCGAGGATTTAATTGAAGTGGTCGAAGAGTAGAAGGGGCATGATCAGTCCCTCTAGATTTACACCAGAAACCATGAAAAATGTAGATAGATTATCCTTTTTGCTATGATTAAGAGGATAGTTTCTTCTGGCAGTTTCTATGACGATCGCACTTTTGCCTGAGCAAGAACAATTCATCCAATCTCAATTGGCAACGGGAAATTATACAAATGCGGCGGAAGTGATTGCTGAGGCTTTGCGGCTGTTAGCAAAGCGCGATCGTTACGATGCTTGGGTGGAAGAAATGCGGGACAAGGTAGATGTGGCGGTGGCGCAGCTCGATCGCGGTGAAGGTGTCGATGGAGAAACAGCGATCGCGGCTTTACGGGCGAAGCTTCATCAAGGTCAAGTCACTTAATCGGCTATGAGTCAGTACATTATTGCGCCAGAGGCGATCCGTGATTTGGACGAAATCACCAGTTATTTTGCCGATCGTAATGTGGATGCGGGCGATCGTTTGTTGGATTTGTTTACGAAAAAATGCCGTTATCTGACACTGTTTCCAGCAATGGGACGACGGTATGCAGATATTCGTCCGTATTTGCGTGGGATTCCGATGCAGGATTACATTGTCTTTTATCGAATTTTGAATGATGGGATTGAAATTATTCGAGTGGTGCGGGGAGACCGGGATATTGAATCGATATTTGATGAGTCTTCTTCGTAGGGACGATCGCTGACAATCCGGCAACAATCGAATCACTGACCAAGGAAACAACCGCGCACGATAAACCGAGCCTGCCGCATCCGGCAACTCCGCTGGTATCATATCCATACCTCATGAATAGTGGGGAACGATCGCCTTGATGTTTTCCAGGCAAGAGGCGATCGCAAAATTCAATGACAGATATAGCTTGACTAGATCTAGTCACTCAATAACATTCATTAAATGACGAGATCTAGTCATTGTCAAGCATGGGTTTAGTGCGCTTAAAAATTCGTGAGATGGCAGAACATCGGGGATGGAGTCTGCGGGAAGTATCCGATCGTTCTGGTGTTGTTTACAGCACGTTACGAACCTATGCACGATCGTCTGGGATGGCCATGGTTGACGCGACGGCGTTGCTGAAGTTGGCGCGGACGTTTGAGGTGGCGATCGAGGATTTAATTGAAGTGGTCGAAGAGTAGAAGAGGGACGACCGGCTCCTATAGATTTACAGCGGAAACCGTGAACAACTTTTGTAGATAGATTATTCTAGAAAAAGTTTAGCGCTGACTACATCCCATCCAGTGAATTACGTTTGGCCACGATCGCAACCCAAGATTGTTGGCTTTTTGGTAATCCTGGTGGACGATAGTAATGATGATCAATGGTAAAACCTGCATTTTCAAGACAAGGCAACATTGTCTCGTACTCCCAAAAAGAAGTATACCGATCGCCCGTCATCCTCGACTCAAACCCTTCCCCTGTGCCCCGTGCCAAGGACATCACGATCGCCCCACCCACCACTAAACAATCATATAAATTCCGCAATACATTTACCATAGAAGCTTGCGGCACATGAATCAACGACGCATTCGCAAATACACCATCGAAATATTGATTCGGTAAATTCAAATTCAGAAAATTTTGTTGCCAAACCTCACAGCCTGTTATTTGTTGTGCCATTTCCACAAACGCCGGAGTCGCATCCAGTCCGATCGCCTCATGTCCCAATGTTTTAAACGCCATCAGATCTCGCCCAGGCCCACAACCAAAGTCCAGAATGCGTCCGGGATTCTTTGGCATTGCAGAAATCAACGCATTGCGATTTTGAGAAACATCATGATTCCAAGTCCCAATGCGAAAGCCTTCTGCGGTGGCTTGGTATTCTGAAATAGTGATTTGTTCAAGAGATTGCATAACGCGATCGGTCCAAATGTATATTAATAATCAATTCACTATTTAGCGACTTTATTCAACAATGGAAATCCCATCGCTTCTCGCTTTTTAAGATGTGCCGTAGCCACTTGTTTAGATAGATTTCGGGCACGACCAATATAGCGCGTCCGTTCTGTGACCGAAATTACGCCTCGGGCATCTAATAAATTGAAAGTATGAGAACATTTCAGCACATAGCCAAAGGCCGGAAGGACCAATTCACGCTCCATCAATCGCAGCGCTTCTTTTTCATATAAATCAAATAGATTAAACAACAAGGCTGAATCTGAGGCTTCAAAGTTATAAGTACATTCTTCAATCTCGCCTTGCAAATGAACATCGCCATACGTCAGGGAATCATTCCATTGAATATCAAAGATTGAATCCACACCTTGCAAATACATGGTCAATCGTTCAAGACCATAGGTAATCTCCACGGACACGGGTTTACAATCAATCCCGCCACACTGTTGAAAGTAAGTAAACTGTGTGACCTCCATGCCATCCAGCCAAACTTCCCAACCCACGCCCCAAGCGCCCACGGCTGCATCTTCCCAATTGTCTTCCACAAACCGAATGTCATGGTCTTCAGGTTGAATGCCCAGTGCTCGCAGTGAATCCAGGTAGGTTTCTTGAATGTTTTCCGGCGACGGTTTGATTAAGACCTGATATTGATAGTAATGCTGGGTGCGGTTTGGGTTTTCACCGTAGCGGCCATCTCCCGGACGGCGGCAAGGCTCAGGATAGGCAACAGACCAAGGTTCAGGACCGATCGCCCGCAAAAAGGTATGGGGACTCTTGGTGCCTGCGCCTTTTTCGGTATCGTAGGGCTGAACAATCAGGCAACCCCGATCGCTCCAAAATTGATTTAATGTGGCAATAACGGACTGAAAATTCACCGAAAAGCTCCCGAAGCACTACTGAAAATCTGTGTTTTCTATTGTGCGGTATAGCGGTGATCAATTAAAGTATTTATCAAAACTTGGTTTAGTACAAACCTTGACAGGTCTTAGCTCATTTTTCTCAGACCAAGAGAGGTCAGTAGTGAGCTAAGTTTTTTGCAAAATTTCTGTAACCTACTCTAGATAACCTGTCTACCGTTTTTATGGTACTTGACTTATCTTTTTGATTCAGGGAACTATATTGATATCCGATCGTCAGAGCCATCTGAGCGGTCACACAAGCTAATGACGCCATTCATTCAACATCTGAGAAGCATTTTATGAATTCCTTATCTATGCATCCTTGGCGATGGATTATTTTAAGCAGCGTGCTCTTAACGGGCCATTTAGCGATTCCCGCCCAAGCGAGCGAAACACCACAAAAGGAACCTCAGGCAAATTCCGCGACGTTAGAGACGATCGCAAGTCTTGAACCCGATCAGTCAAGTGAGGCCGCTACAGCCGCTACAATTGATGCCGTTACATCGGTATCTCAACTCTCAGATGTTAAGCCCACAGATTGGGCATTTCAAGCTCTTCAATCCCTAGTTGAACGCTATGGTTGCATAGCAGGCTACCCAGATAAAACCTTTCGGGGAAACCGGGCAATAACTCGCTATGAGTTTGCGGCAGGTTTGAATGCCTGTATGGATCGAATTAATGATTTGATTTCCTCTACGACGGACACGGTTAAAAAAGAAGATCGGGAAAGTTTACGAACACTTCAAGAACAATTTGCCGCTGAACTCTCGACTTTGCGCGGTCGGGTTGATAATCTCGAAACTAAAACGGCAACCCTGGAAAAACAACAATTCTCCACGACGACTAAGCTCAGTGGTCAAGTGATTCTCGGATTGCAAGGGCGCTCTAGGAATAATGCGGCATTTTTCCCGACGAATGGTCCTGCAACGACTCCTGATCCGGGTACTAATGTGACCCTCGGCTATAGCTCCAATTTTAGTTTGACTACCGCGTTTAGTCCGACTAGTACAAGGCGGCTAAAGTGAAGGAACAAACTTTAGACGGCTAAAGCCTTACCTTTATAAGTCCATTTAAAAGGCTTAGCCATAGTGCGGTTGAAGTAGTCAATAAACAAGATAATGCGAGACTTCAGATCGGCTT
>JAPLHZ010000009.1 GCA_026389365.1 Cyanobacteriota bacterium | reverse complement strand
TTTTTCTTTAGCCCATCCATTTCGATTGCTTGCATTACCTTTTGCCGTAAATCGGAACTATATGGTTTTGGCATTGTTATTGCTCAGACAATTCGCTTTCTTTCTATCTTATGTCCTAACCTAGCTGGCTATAGCTATAGTATCGATCGCGACACTTTCGGATTCCGACAGTCAAGTGAACCTTTACCTGCTGGCAATCGAACAATTTTACGTTACCCTACAGGGAGCAAACGATCGTCCCTACATCAAATTCACACCTCGTTTTCACGCTTCCATTCATTGAAGTTCGACCGTCAAAGTTGATGCGAGCGTTTCGACAATCGATCGCCCTACGCTCTACAACTTCAATAGCAAATCATTTGGAGGGCCGGTTGTATGGTCGATATTACAGACAAATTGATGACTAGGGTTTCACCACAAACTCAAGGCAAAATTATGACGGAAGAAGCAATCGCTGCGATCGTACAGACAATTGCAACCCGAATCAATCCTCAACAGATTCTTTTATTTGGCTCCTATGCCTGCGGAACTCCAACAGAAGATAGCGACTTAGATCTCATGATCATCATGGAAACTGATCAACCCAAAAACAAACGATCGACCCCTATTCGGTTAATTTTTCGTCCAGTCCCCTGTTCTATGGATATTCTTGTCTTCACCCCTGAAGAAATTGCCTACTGGAATGGCACAACCAATCACATCATTACCAACGCATTTCTCACAGGAAAGCTTCTCTATGACCGATAAACATGTTGAACTTGCAAATCGATGGTTAGAAAGATCTAATAACGATATCATCACTGCTCGTCAAACATTATTACTAATGAATGGCCCCACTGATACACCTTGTTTTCACGCCCAACAAGCGATCGAAAAAACCTTTAAAGCCCTCCTCACTTTTCACCAAATCACTTTTCCCAGAACACACGATTTACTGAGACTACTAGATTTAGCTTTACCATTCATACCTGACTTAGACAATGATCGTGAAGGATTTGCCGATATGGAAAGCTATGCCGTAGATGTCCGCTATCCAGATTTAGGTTTCGATCCACTGCGATCGGATGCCATCATCGCTCTATCACTAGCTGAAGCAACAGTATTTAAAATCCGAGAAAAAGTATCTAAATCCTAGATGAGGTCGATTGCCCTACGCTACAATTTCTACGGTGGATCGTCCAGAGTCGCCGCCCAAGCCGCCACCGTCATGCAGGCCAAATATCCCGGATTGCAAATTGCAGGCGTGGAGAATGGATTTATTACCGCCGAACAGATGCCCGAGTTTTGCGATCGCTTATCTGAGTTGCAGCCCCGCCTGATTTACGTTGGACTCGGGGTGGCGCGCCAAGAATTCTGGATTGCCCAGCACCGACATCTCTGCCCCAATGCGGTGTGGATCGGGATGAGCGGCAGTTTCGACAGTTTGGGCGGGTACCAAAGTTCGCGCCCCGCAATGGCTCTGCGATCGCAATCTTGAGCGGATCTATCGTCTCTACCAAGAACCCTAGCGCTGGAAACGGATGATGGCATTGCCGGATAAATGTTGAGGCAGCACCCAGAAAGTTACTCACCAAGTTCGGGGCAGTAATATTCTAAAGCAGTTGTTTCTAGGGGATCTCTACCAACCTGTCTAAGAATCTGAGGTTGAGATTGCCTAGATCTAAGCCCTCTACATAATGCCTGGGCACGCTCTACAACCGATCGGCAGGGCGGTTTCATACTAGGGAAATAAAATAAATGGGCCTAGATTTATATCATTCAGGGCTAAGAAAATGAGGATGGACTGATATTGTAATCGTTGGTCAGTCCATGTCCCTCATCACTCAATTAAAACAAATTTCCGA
>JAPLHZ010000385.1 GCA_026389365.1 Cyanobacteriota bacterium | reverse complement strand
TTGATGTGAATCGTCTCTTTCAACGCCTCACTCTCGACCTTAATGGGTATACGCGATTTCCAGCAACCTAAATTCCCTAGGATTGTCAATTGCCTTCAAACCACATCTAGCGTCCTCCACGGGAATTCTGGGAGAACCACGAAAATTTAGCCCACTTGTGATTTCCCAGAATAGTTTTTGGCGATAATTGGCGGTGAAATCTAACTGAGAGGGGTTAGTCAGCTTAAGGCTAGAAGATGACTTGCTAGATAGATTATTAGATAAATTGGAAGACAAATTGGAAGACAAAAAGTTGGTACTGCGATGTTCGAGCGTGAAGCCAAAGGACTGCTCTAAAGGATTGGTTTTCCCTGATTTGATAAATTCGTAACCCAAACGAGCCGCTAGCCCTAGCCCTAATTGCTCGACATTGCTAAGAGCCGTATCCCAAGAAATATTACCTAAGGTTGTCGCCAAAGCTCCTTCTATTCCTATGATTTGCTGACGGTGATCGGCTTGGAGATAGCCGCCCATTGAGAGGGTGTTATTAATTCCTTGACGATAGGCGGCAAAAATAGTCGGTGATGTGAAATCATAACTAGTGCTATTACCGCTAGTTATGCTGGGAAACCCCAAGATATAGGCGAATTGCTGTGCATTGGGAGCAAGTAGACTTGAGGCGATCGCATTGCTAAAGTCCAAACGCTGCACTCGTCCCACATTATCGGTGATCACTAACTGCACATCATTCACCCCTGAACTAAGGGTCAGATTCCGAATATCTTGCTGACCTGCCTTTAGCTGTAGAGTTTGCAGTAATTTACCATTGACATACACTTCTACGGTGGAGGGGTTTTCTAAAAAGAATTCGTATTGACTGACAGGACGGGTGATCAGATAGGGTTGCAAGCTGTAATTTCGGGCGATCGACAATCCTAATAAGGGTTTGCTGAGTTGATAACCAACAGTAGGAACCCCCAGATCGCCGATCGCATAGGTGCGCGCGCGATCGATATCATCATGGACAATCCGAAAATCACCCCGCTTCCATTCTGAACTAGCCCGTTCAACAAAGGAGAGATTACCTTCTAAAACCCAACCTTTCCAATTAAAAGCTGTATCAATGTTGAGATTTAGCGGCTGCCTTGCCGTCTTACTAGAGTTTCCCTCATTAGCAAAAATGAACTTTTCACCACCGCGAACTGTCAAATAACCACTAAATTGACTCGGCAAAATCGCATTTGCTGCGTCGGGATCTCCTGATTGCGAACTTAAAACATTGACTTTGCGCTGCGCTGGAGGGACTTCGATGAATAGTTCCAATTTTCGATCGTCAAAGATAGCTTTTAAGCCATTTTCGCGCAATAAATCGATCGCAATATTCTTTTCTCTATCAAGCCCAGCTTGCAACTTGTCGAGGACTTCAGAACGCGCCACTTCCTTTAAGTTATCAAACAGAATTGTGGAATTAATCCTGATTTTTGAGCGACTACTAGCCTCCAATAGAATAGGAATCCGCCCCTTAAATTGACCATCGATTGACCAAGAAACGGTTAGTCTCTGATTGCCCTGTGGCGACTGAGGACGCTTAAATATCTGTTGAAAAAGTCCGTCTTCGGGGGGATCGGGTGCGATTTTTTGGGCTAGTGCGGCTCTGGGAACTAACAAAATAAGACTGATGACAGCAAGGGAAGTCTGGCTGGCAAAACTCATGAAATCTATTGCTTATAGTCAAATGTCGCAGTCACAGTTCCCTGTGGTAAATCCGCAGGATAGGGAATCACAAAGCGGCGCTTCTGATTTGCCAAAATATTTTGACCGGTAATATCCTTAAGTTGTTCAGTTGTGAGAGCCACGGTTTTGCCGCCACTAGCAAGGCTTAACTTAAAATCAGCCAAGGTTGCTCTAGCTGCGCCTTGATTGTCAAAAGTAATCGCAATTACGGGTTTATCCTTTTCTTTTTGGACAGTGACATTATCTAAAATTAGTTTAGGCTGGGCATTCTCAGGACGGACATAGAGAGAACCCATATATTTCAGCAAAATATCGACCTTAGCCGTTACTTTGGTTGGTTTGCCAGCTTCAGGCTTAGTGAGATTAATCGGTACTTGTTCGGACACTAGGCGATAGTAAAGCTCCTTGGTTGGGTTTGAGTCGCCCACCCATGTCACGAGTACAGTTTGTTTGGTATTCGGTTGGAGAATTACCTGCGGTGGATAAATCAAAAAGTTATCATCGGCGGGTGTATAGCGTTCATTCCCATCTATATCCATTTCACGATTAACCACTGACAATTGGACGGCCTCTGGTTCGTTGCTATCGCTAGTCAGCTCGTAGGATTGGCTTGCCTCTGTGCCGATGGGCGTAAATGTCCGCGAAATGGGCAAAATTTTAAAGGCGAAACTGGGTTGAATATTTACTAGCAATAGAAATAATGTCAGCCAGAATTGAGAAAATTGTAGTTTCATGTTTAGTTTCATGTTTTTATCCAAAGAAAGAGTTAGCTAATTATCGGTTGCCGTGAAAGTAATGCTACCTGTATAAGTCCCCGGAGCTTGATCGGGGGAGATAGTATAACTAACAAAAATACTTGAATCAGATGCATTTCCAGCACTAGAGCTTGTGGATAATTGCAGGGGATTAGAATCATAATAGCTGGGTAATTGCATGGACGTGGGCGATGTAGCGTTAGCACCTTGAGATTCACCCAATCTATCCAGTGCTATAAAATTAGAACCCGATACTAATTTCCAATTACTAGCACTAGTTAAAGTCACTTTAAGTCCATTCCTACTGTTTGTTAATAAACCAGATATAGCGGCAATCTTAATACCAGTATAAGTATTGCCAGGGGACAAAGTAAGAGAAGCAGAGGCGGGGGCAGGAGATACTGTAATTGGTAAAGCAGCAGGAACAGTACCACTCAAGTTAACCGTGCCAGTAGTAGTACCAGCAAACGTAGCCCCATTCGTCATTAGAGATGCGGTTGCCGCCAAGCCAGAAGCCAAAAGAATACGATGAACTTTGATCATGATTACTAATGATGTTTAGCTACAGGACAAAAAATAGAAGCGTCACCTCAGAAAGAATGTAAGGTGATTAACTTACATTCTTTCTGAGTAACAGTTAGTTGGATATAGTAATCCTAAATGGGTCGTGAGAGACTTCGACTTCGCTCAGTCAACCTATACCGATGGCTGAGCGGAGTCGAAGCCCTATTCTTCTCATAAATAATTTAGAATTACTATATTTGGGCGTTCCATTTTTGATTTTTGTCCTGTAGTTAGGATGTTTAGTTATTTATCGGAGGCCGTGAAAGTAATACTTCCCGTGTACAGACCTGCGGCTGAGGTAGTGCCTGGGGCTGAAAAACTAATGTACAGGCTTGAATCTGGTGCAGCCCCTGCCGCATTAGTATTTGTGATAGCGAGGTCAAAAGGAACATTGGACTGGAGGTTATTGTCTTGTAGCCTTCTCTTATTCGAAATGCTAGCACTCCCTTGATACACAATACCGCTAGATTCAGCAAAAGCTGTAATGTATACATAATCAGAAGACTTTACTGTCGATTGCAACTTCCAACTACTAGATACAGTAACTTTAAGTCCGCTAGAACTGTTGGTTGCCGCACCAGTTATTTGGGCGATCATCAGATCAGCAGTATTATTCCCAGGGATAAAAGCCATAGAAGTAGCAGCATTCGAAGGAGTTACTGTAATTCCTAAAGTAGAAGTAATAGTACCACTCAAGTCAACTTTGCCAGTAGTGCCAGCAAATGCAGGTGAATTCGCCACTAGAGATGCGGTTGCAGCCAAGCCAGAAGCCAGAAGAATGCGATTAAATTTGTTCATGATTACGAGTGACGTATAGATGAAGAGCAAAAACTGAAAAAGCCATCTCGGAAAGGATGCAAGATAGTTGTCCAAACACTCTTGCTCAGAAAGAATGTTTGGACGTTCTATTTTTTGTTTTTTGTCCTGTAGATGTTTAGTTAATAATCGCTAGCAGTGAAAGTAATGCTTCCTGCGTAAGTACCTGGTGCTTGATTAGATGGTACATCATAACCAATTTCAATACTTGAATCAGGTGCGGAGCCAGCACTAGTAATTTTAGTCACTGCGAGAGGATTAGCAATATAAGCTGAGAAAGCTCCCCCACTACCAATGCCAGTTGTTGGTGACTTTTCCACAAAGACAATCAATGGTATAGAATTAGCACCTGATACTAATAGTCCGCTACTAGTTACGATAATTTTAAATCCATTCGGACTGTTGGTTGAGGCATTAGTTATATCGGCAATCTTAACACCTCGATAACTGCCAGGGGTCAAATTCATAGAAGTAGCACTACTCGTAGGAGTTACTGTAATTGCTAAACTAGAAGGAACAGTACCACTCAAGTCAACTTTGCCAGTAGTGCCAGCAAATGCAGGTGAATTCGCCACTAGAGAGGCGGTTGCGGCCAAGCCAGAAGCCAGAAGAATGCGATTAAATTTGTTCATTATTACGAGTGACGTATAGATGAAGAGCAAAAACTGAAAAAGCCATCTCGGAAAGGATACAAGATAGTAGTCCAAACACTCTTGCTCAGAAAGAATGTTTGGACGTTCTATTTTTTGTTTTTTGTCCTGTAGATGTTTAGTTAGTTATCACTAGCAGTGAAAGTAATGCTTCCCACGTAAGTCCCCGGAGCTTGACCAGTTGGTACAGTATAACCAATGAAAATACTTGAATCAGTCGCATTCCCAGATGCACTAGTCCTTGTGCTCGAGAGAGTATAGTTGCCAGTTGGGTTAGCTTGATTACCCGTGACTGTTGTAGCGGTAGTACCAGCAGCCTCACCTATATTGGTGATGGGTATAGAATTCCCCCCCGATGTTAACGCCCAAGTACTACTCAACACAACTTTAAGTCCGTTAGCACTGTTGGTTGAGGCTCCAGTTACCACACCAACTTTAACATTACTATAGGTTCCAGGTGATAATGCAAGAGAAGTAGCAGTACTCATTGTACCTACTGAAATTGTTAGACTAGAAGGAACAGTACCACTCAAGTTAACCGTGCCAGTAGTCCCAGCAAATGCAGATGAATTCGCCACTAGAGAAGCGGTTGCCGCCAAGCCAGAAGCCAGAAGAATGCGATTAAATTTGTTCATGATTATTCCGAGAGGTAGTGCAAATTTTCAGGTCAGTTAACTATCAGGGCACTGGTTCCGCAGCATGGGAGCTAGAAAAGCTTGCTGATAAAGGGATACAAGAATTGGACGATCGATCCGAATACTAGAGAATTCCACCAGAAAAGGCTGGAAGCCTGATTCTCTGGTTCAAGCCCTAGTAGACCTCAATAACGTCGAAATCCTGCAAGCCTTTCTCTATAAGGGTTCTGGAACCCCACTACGAAGAACCAGTGCCAGAATGGCTATATCTAGATAATCGATCATTTTCCACACCATGTCATTACCGAAAACGGCAATCTTTTTTTGCGTTGGTTATTTGGGGTTGGTTTTGCCCCCCAGTCCCCCAAACCTTCAACAAGCTCAGGCCAAGCTGTGGGGGGAACCGTTCTCTATTTATGGGTTTTAAAGTCCCCCAGAATTGGCGATGGACTGAGCCTGTCGAAGTAGGG